>NZ_JAXXBR010000011.1:0-3769 GCF_037242085.1 Alitiscatomonas sp.
AGGATCCCAATGATATCTGATAAGTCCTTCTTGTATTTCCTTCCGGAACAGAGCTTCATTGCAACAAGATATTCTGCTGATACTGTACGTACTTCCAATACATTGGAAAACTGCCTGTATTTTACAGAGTATTCCATAAGTTTCGGAGAGTAGGAGCCAGTGTGCATAAAATCGGCATTGAGCCATCCGTTCGGAAGATTAAACTTATCTCCAACACGGTTAATAACATCCTTCATCGAAGAGGCGGCCCGGATAATGGCATCCACATCGGTCGTCATATCACGAAAACCATAGTTTGCAATAATCGCGGCACCGCCAATTAATATGATTTCTGCCGGCATACTCTTTCCCATAAGACGTCGGTATTCCCTGCCAAGCTCCTTTAAATACTCATCAAGATTTTCTTTGGTAAAATAGTTTGTATTTTCAGATGACATTTCTCACCTCGTTTTCTACAATATTAAACCGCATAAATTCGGGGATAGCTTCTATTTTTGCTTTTTGCTTTGCATTTTCACTGTCTGCCACAGCTGCTTCTGCGATAACGCCTGAAGGATACAAAACATCTTGCAGGGATTGTCTGCGGAGGTCACTGTATTCCTCGCACATAGGCACTCCATTGATACGGCTGATATAATCGAGCATTGCAAGCAGATAGAAACTTTCGGGATACCATCTGCGATTATAATACTCACGGATTTTATTACTTTCCAGGGTGTCGATCATAAAATCTATGTCGCCAAGTTCTTTTAACTTATGGCAGACATTACTTTTGAACAGTTCAAAACTGCACCGTTTCTCAAGATATGGAGAAAGCAATTCCTCCATCGGAATATTCAGCTCTCTGGACAGCTTATATACAGTTTCCGCACTGCACTTTTCAAGCTGTGCTTTACCATTGATAATATCTGTCAGGGTAGTATAAGGAATGCCGCTGTTTTTAGATAATCGATACTTAGAGAGATTCCGTTTTTCCATAATTTCATTTATCATCATTAAGATCACCTGCCTTATTATTATTGTATCGGTCAACCGTGATATTGTCAATAATTTTAATACCTTTGATTTTTTTATAAAAAGGCCAGCGTGGAAAGCATTTCTGCCTTTCACGCTGGCCTTTGCCTTTGTAACGTTCATATAGCTGATGTCTGATCGTTGTTTTCAGATTTCTTCCTTATTGGACATCAGCATCTCTGTGCCTTTCTTTCCCCAAAGCCTGTGATCACTGGCTGCGTTTACTGGATCCAGGCTCCGTCCTTATCTACTTTGTAGCCATCCGGAGTCGTGGTGTCATAGGCCATGGCTCCCAGAGAGCTGTCGTTCACTTTGCTGAAATAGTACCACTTGCCGCCGATCTCATGCCAGCCGGTGAACATATAGCCCCGGTTGCCGTCCGCCTGCGGATACAGATAATACCAGTTGTTCTGCCAGTGATGCCAGCCGGTCACCATATAGCCCTCACCGTTGAAATAGTACCACTGGTAGGTGTCCTTCCAGGGCAGGTATACCCAGGAATTGGAAGGCCAGGTCCCGTCGTCGTAGCTGTACCACCAGCCCTTTTCGTTCATGACCCATTTTCCACTTTTGTAGAAGTCAGCCTTCACTCTCGCCCTTCCGGAGGAATGGGAATTTCCGCTGCTGCTTCCGCCGCCGGACGGACGGCTGGGCTTCTTCACTGCCTTCACATCAAAGGCACCCAGCTTTGTAATGGTGATCTTCACCGTTCCCTTTTCTCCATCCACGTCTGCCTTATCAACGCCCTCTACTTCATAATTATAGGAAGCGTTGCTGTAAGATGCGATAAAGTAGTCCGGGATCTCCACGGTCATGGTCACAGGAGCCGTCAGCGTTTTCCTCTCCTTACCGTTGACCAGAAGCTTTACAGAACCTCTTACCCGGGCGTTGCTGGAGGTGGCGGGCCATTCTGTCGCGTATTCAATGGTCACCTTTCCGCCGCCCTCTGCAAAATCCTCAGAGGTAAGTCCTGCTGCCGCAATGCCGCCCACAGCGTCTGAAGGCTCTGTTTCAATATTATCCGCTCCGTAGACAGCCAGATAAAGGGCCTCGTATTTTGCCACCTGGTCGGCTGTGAGCTTTGTAATATCGATTTTTGTCTTTAATGCCTCTGTCTGCATGTCAGCCGCCTGTTCCTTCTCGTCCTGGCTCATAATGTCCGCATTTGCGATGACCTTATCTGCCTGGGCCAGAGCCTCGGCTGCGTTGCTGGGGGTTGCCAGGATCACCTTTGCCTCCGTGATCTCGCCATCCCCATCGGTGGTGTAAGTCACACCGTTGAGCGTAACTGTCTTCCCCTTTACCTTGTGTCCATTTTCTGCAACTAAATAGCTTTTCCCCTGGGCATTTACCACGCCGTTTACTGCCATGGCGCCGTCTGCCCCAACCCATACCTGCTCAGTACATCCATTTCCTTCGGGACAAGTGATCCACTGGTTCTTCACCAGGGAAGCCGGATCCTCTGTCTCGTAGAAATACCATTTGCCGTTCTGCTGGTGCCAGCCGGGCTCTACCTCTTCGGGAACGATATCCTCCTTTGACAGAGGCGCTATTTCAGCCGGCTTATAGCCATCATACATAAAGTCTACTCCGGCCCATGGATCCTCTTCGTCCACATAATCCCTAAGTACCAGATTCATAAAACTATCGTATGCGCCCTGATCAAAAACACCAAGCCCAGTGGCCGAGTGGCCAAGAAGTCTAGGCATCTCTCCAGTTTTCTTCATGCCTTCAAATACATCCGCAAACGTATCGTCGGCATCTGCTTTTACCGCACATCCACCTGCGTCAATGGTATATGTATAATTGTTGGCAGTAGAACCTTTATATGTAGCCAGAGGGATCGAGGCGTCTATCCAGATACCAACATCAATTCCTAAAGTAAACTCCTCTTCCTCCCCATTCAGCTTACAGATTACTTCAATCTCATAGCTGCCGTTTTCCAGAGGCTTCTCAGCATGAAAAACACCATTCCGGCTGATCGAGAACAGCTTTTCGTATACCGGTGAATCATTAAACATCACCGACTGGATTTCCAGATCCTTTACGCCTGAATACCCCAGATCCTTCCCTGCTTTATAATTATAAATGGTCAGCTGCTTATCCGGAAGTGTTCCCGCACCATACATTCCGGTTGTATCAGAATACCATCCTCCAGTATTCTTGAAACAGAGAAAATCTCTTGAAACAGTCTGCTCCTTCTGGAGCATCCCCTTAAATACTGCATCAAACTCCAGGTCTGAATCTGCATCTATCTTCCAGCTCTGATTGTACCGTCCGTTGATTTCCAGAGGTTTTTCATTCACAGAAACTGAAAACGGAAATGCTGAAATGTATTCCTCATTGGATAATTCATAGTCGCATCCAATCGTCTTTACATCCAGAACAACTCCCTTTGGGACCTCGCTTGCTTTTCCGACCGGAAGATACGTGTCTGTCTCCCCATCATGGTAATGAACCCGTAAAATTCCCCCCTTCACATTGGGAACCGTGACCTTCACAGTCTCCGCCGCCAGGGAAGAAAATCCGGCTGCCAGCGTCATGGCTGCTGCACACACCGGCAGAAGCCATCGCTTCGTACATTTTCTCATAACCCTTCCTCCTTGTACTTATTTTGACGTAAAAATCAGAATTTCCAATTTTTACATACTATTTTAAGTATAGTCGGAAGGTTCCGGTCTATCAAGGTGTACCGGCAACTGTACCACCATCTTTCAGACCATCCCTGTATTTTCTGACGATGGCCTCCGTCTCC
>NZ_JAXXBR010000044.1:0-35093 GCF_037242085.1 Alitiscatomonas sp.
ACCACCGGGAGCCGGCAGTCATTGGAGCGGCCTTTGATAATAAGAAGGTCATGCCCGAGATCATCTGCGACGGGATCCATGTCCACGGCAGCGTGATCCGTGCCACCTTCGCCATGTTCGGAGCAGAACGCATGATCCTGATCTCCGATTCCCTGCGGGCCACAGGAATGCCCGACGGCGAATATCCCTTCGGCGGACAGATGATCGAAGTCCATGGAAACCGTGCAACGCTTCTGGGCCATCCGGAGACTCTGGCAGGTTCTGTGACCAGCCTTATGGGATGTCTTCGCCAGGCTGTGAAGTTTGGGATCCCGGTGGCGGATGCGGTGCGTGCGGCTTCTTATAACCCGGCCAGATCCATTGGAATGGAGGACCGGATCGGAAGCCTGACAGAGGGAAAGGAAGCTACGTTTGTCCTGCTGGATAAGGAAACGCTTGAAACAAAGAGGATCGTATTCAAGGGAAAGACGGTAGGCCAGGCGTAAAAAGCCCGTAAAAACAGACTGGCTGAGGCCTGTAAAAAACTCTGGAAAATTACAGGAAAATATAATTGACAGGCAGACGGATTTGTGATATTGTTACAGTAATTCCGATGCATTATTGAACTCACATGCAATTTTGTAAGTCATTTGCACGTTAAATGAATTACAGATGCATGTGAGTTTTCTTGAATAAAGGCCGACAGAAATGTAAGGGGATTTATTGAGGGCAGTGCGGAAAATTTTATTTATGGAGGTACCAAAATGAATAACGGTACAGTTAAGTGGTTCAATTCTGAGAAAGGCTACGGATTTATTTCCAACGACAACGGCGGCGACGATGTATTCGTTCACTTCTCCGCTATCGTAGGCGAGGGCTTCAAGACTCTGGAAGAGGGTCAGAAAGTTACCTTCGATACCGAGCAGGATCCGAAGAACAGCAAGAAGCTGCGCGCTGTAAACGTAGTTAAGTGCTAATTTACCAATGAGAAAAGGCCGCTCTGTCAGGAAACTGACGGGCGGCTTTTTTAGTGGCACGAATGCGTTCTCACAGGCGGAAAGAGAGAACTGTTCCAGGGACTTGACATTTCTATATAGTTAAGCTATAATAATTATTATAGCTAAAACAAATGAAAAATGGGGGTAGATAATGGAACTGAGAAGGGCACTGGATTCTTTTTATTACAGCACCGCCTTATGCGATCTGCGCCTGATGAACCGGCAGTTCATCGATGAAAATATTACCTACAACAGTCTTCTGTACCTGGAGCTGATCTACGCTATGGACGGACGGCTGACGGCGTCCAAGATCGCGGAGATGCTGTGCGTATCAAAACCAGCAGTAACGCTAAAGATCAATGAGCTGATCCGCCAGGGGCTGGTGGTCAAAACGCCGGATCCCAAAGACCGGCGTCAGAATCTGTTGTCCATCAATGAGGAGGCAGTTCCCAACTACAAAATATATAAAAAGCAGGATAGCCTGGCGGTAAAGAAGATCGCAGAAATGTTTTCAGAGGAAGAGATTGAAAAGTTCTGCCAGATGCTGAATGTGTTGTCCGACGTGAATTTTTCGGTCCTCGGGTAATGAGGGCGGGCCGTCGTGTCGGAAAGGACCAGGCCGGACGGATCACGGCGGACAGAGATCGTTGTAAAGAAAGGATATTATGGTTTCAAAGAAAAAAATTAAGTTAGACAGAAGAAAAATAGCACTGTGTATGATCGGCAGCAGTATCATGGCGTTTGGCCTTTATAACGTCCATTCGCTTTCCGGCGTTACGGAGGGCGGGATCCTGGGAATGACACTGCTGTTAAATTATTGGCTGGATCTTTCTCCCGCCATTACCGGTTTTATTATGAATGCGGCCTGCTATCTGGTGGGATGGAAGCTTCTGGGCTGGTCGTTTATTCTTTATTCCACCATTGCCGGGTTTACGTTCTCCGCTTCCTATGCGGTGTTCGAGCAGTTCCCGAGGCTCTGGCCAGGATTAGCGGATATGCCGCTGACGGCAGCCATCGTGGGAGCGCTGTTCATCGGTATCGGCGCGGGACTCTGCGTGAGGGCCGGCGGAGCCCCCAGCGGCGACGACGCCTTAGCTATGAGTATCTGCCGTGTTACAAAGAGCGATATCCGGATCCCGTACCTGGCCAGCGACCTGCTGGTGCTGGCGCTGTCCTTATCCTATCTGGATCTGAAGCGCATCGCCGTATCCCTTTTAACGGTGGTGCTGTCGGGCCAGCTGATCGGATTCGTTCAGAATGCGCGGGTGCCCCAGGCGGAGGGATAAAGCGGGCAGAGAGAACCACGGCCTGGATATTTTCCCCCAGTACCCAGAACTTTTCAAGTTTGTGGGTGCTGGGGGGATTTTTCTGCTCTGGCATCCAAAGTCTTTGTATTTTCTTGATTTTTCATGAAAAAAATCCAGGAGATCCGGGCATGGGAGAAAAAGGATACGGATGTGCTTAGAGAGGGAACAGAGAATTATAGATCAGAAACAAAAATCGCTCAGGCCGTGCGGCCGGGGCGATTTTTTGCCTGTTGGCGGGCTTTTTTCATATCCACATCTACACTGGCAGCCCCAGCCCATAACCGGCGCAGATCCCGATGACGGCTGACAGGCAGATCAGAAGGATCGGATGGACTTTTTTGAAGGCCAGTACGGTCATCAGAAGGAAGATGGCCAGGGAGATGTAAAAGCTCATGCCGCCCAGGACGCTTGTGGAGAAGCCCTGGGAGAAGAAAACGGTCTTTCCAACGGAGAGGACGGCAGTGCCGATGAGGCCGATGACAGCGGGCTTTAGACCAGCCATGCAGCCGCTTACGATCCGGCTGTTCCGGAAGGCCTCAAAGCACCGGGCCACCAAAAGGATGATCAGGAAGGACGGGAGGACCACGCCTAGGGTAGCAAAGATCCCTCCGGGGATCCCGGCCAGCTCCGTTCCCACATAGGTGGAAATATTTACAGCAAAGGGACCGGGGGTGCTTTCGCTGACCGCCACGAAGTTCACAAGGTCAGCAGAGGCCATCCAGCCATGGGATTCCACCTCGGCCTGGATCAGGGGCAGCATGGCGTAGCCGCCGCCGAAGGTGAATGCGCCGATCTTAAAAAATGTCCAGAAAAGCTCCAGATAGATCATGATTCAGCCCTCCTTAAGGAAATGGTGGATGCAAGAAAGCCTGCGGCGGCACAGAGGATCAGCACCAGAAGCACGTTGACGTTCAGGATGGCCGCCAGGATGAAGGAACCGGCCGCAATGGCATAGGAAACCGGATTCTTCGGACACTGGCGGTACATGGACCACAGGGCCTTCAGGATCAGGGCCAGGACTCCGGCGCGGATCCCGAAGAAGGCGTACTGGACCACCTTCATGGACTGGAATTCCCGGAGCACAAAGGCGATGGCTGTGATGACCAGGAAGGACGGGAGGACGACGCCCAGGGTGGCGCAGAGGGCTCCGGTGAAGCCGCAGACCCGGTAGCCCACAAAGGTGGCCGAGTTGACGGCAATGGGGCCGGGAGTAGATTCCGCTATGGCAACGATCTCCAGGATATCCTTGTCAGAGATCCAGCCGTGTTTTTCCACTGTTTCCTTCTGGATCAGCGGGATCATGGCGTAGCCGCCGCCGAAGGTGAATGCGCCGATCCTTAGGAAGGTCAGGAATATTTCCAGAAGAGTTTTGTTTCGATTCTCCATACATATCTCCTTTTCGTTGTGTTCCCTATTGTTATAACGGTTTTCTTGACATAAATCAATATATATATTAAAATAAAATATATAAATATTTATTTATGAAAGGAAGAACCAGTATGACGGTCCGCCATATGTACATTTTTAAGACCGTGTGTGAATGCCAGAGCATTACTGCGGCTGCCGGGAAGCTGAATATGACCCAGCCGGCAGTCAGTGTTGCCATAAAGGAGCTGGAAAGCTTTTACCAGGTGAAGCTGTTTGAGCGTATGAACCGCACCATCTACCTGACGGAGGCGGGAAATACCTTAAGGGAATATGCGGATTCTATCCTGGATCAGTTTGAGGAAGCGGAGGCGGTGCTGCGGGACGGAACCTCCATGGCCAGATGCCGCCTGGGAGTCAATGTATCGGTGGGAGAAACGTTTCTCCCAGGGATGCTGAAGCTTTTGGAAGAAAAAATACCTGGGATCCATATGGAGGTGCTGGTGGGGAACACCGTGACCATTGAAGAGAAGCTGAATGAGAATGAGATCGATTTTGCGGTGGTGGATGGGCTGAAGGACCAGACCAGGCGGGTGATCCAGCCCTTATTCCGGGGAGAGATGGCGGCGGTCTGCGCCCCCTCCTACGGCCCCCATGGGCCGGTGACTGTGAAGGAGCTGGCGGGGTACCGGCTGCTCCTGCGGGAAAAGGGAAGCGGGAACCGGGTCTGCATTGACGCCATGTTTGATTCCCACGGATGCAGCGCCAGGCCGGTGGTGGACAGCATCAGCGATCTAAGTCTTTTAAAGCTGGCGGAGGAGGGCTTCGGCATTACGATCCTCCCCAGGGAGCTGGCGGCGGAACAGCTCGTCGCTGGGCGGCTTAAGGAGGTGAAGCTGACGGACGACACTCTGGAACGTCAGTATTTTATTGCATATAATAAGAAGAAATACCTGACTGGACGGATGAAAGAGGTACTCCAGGTATTGAAGCTGTAAAAATGGCTCCGGGCTTAGGCCCGGAGCTTTATTCTGTTATAAGAAAGAACGTCCTATAATATAAAAACACTCCGCGGGTCTGTGTGCCTGCACATATTTTCTTTCCCAGGCGGCATACTAATCCCAAAGCATATGAATTTTTCAAAAAGCGAGGTTGTATGGGATGGAAATGACACTGCGGTGGTATGGGACAGGGTTTGATACCGTTACTTTAAAGGAGATCCGCCAGATCCCCGGCGTGACCGGGGTCATCACGACGCTTTACGATACGAAGCCGGGAGAAGTGTGGAGCCGGGAGCGGATCCGGGCGCTGAAACAGGAGGTGGAGGCCGCCGGGCTCCATATTTCCGGGATCGAGAGCGTCAATGTCCATGACGCCATTAAAACAGGGGCGGCAGACAGGGAGGTGTATGTCGGCCGCTATATAGAGACGCTGGAAAATCTGGGCCAGGAGGACATTCATCTGGTGTGCTACAACTTTATGCCAGTGTTTGACTGGACCAGGACGGAGCTGGCCCGGCTGCGCCCTGATGGGTCTACGGTGCTGGCCTACACCCAGGAGGCGGTGGACCGGCTGGACCCGGAGACCATGTTTTCCTCCATTGCCGGGGATATGAACGGCACGGTCCTGCCGGGCTGGGAGCCGGAGCGCATGGCACGGGTAAAGGAGCTGTTTGCCATGTACCAGGGCGTGGATGAGGAACGGCTGTTTGAAAATCTCCGGTATTTTCTGGAGCAGATCATGCCCGTATGCCGGAAATATGACATTCGGATGGCCATTCATCCCGACGACCCTGCCTGGAGCGTGTTCGGGCTGCCGCGGATCATGACCAATAAAGAAAACGTGCTCCGGATCATGGACATGGTGGACGATCCTCATAACGGCGTGGCCTTCTGTACCGGCTCCTTCGGCACCAGCCGCGCCAACGATCTGCCGGACATGATCCGCGCTCTGAAGGGCAGGATCCATTTTGCCCATGTGCGGAACCTTAAGTTCAATTCCCCCACGGATTTTGAGGAGGCGGCTCATCTGTCCTCAGACGGCAGCTTTGATATGTACCAGATCATGAAGGCCCTTTATGACACCGGCTTTTCCGGTCCCATACGGCCGGACCACGGGCGGATGATCTGGGGAGAGGAGGCCATGCCCGGGTACGGGCTTTATGACAGGGCCCTGGGAGCGGCCTATTTAAACGGCCTTTGGGAGGCCATTGAAAAGGGGGAAAAGGTGAATGGAGCTCAATGAGAAAGGTTTAAGAGAGCGGAAGTGGTGGACGGAGCGGGGATATAAGCTGCCGGAGTTTGACCGGAAGGCCGTCCGGGAGGCCACCGGGCGGGAACCGGTCTGGGTCCATTTTGGTGCCGGAAATATTTTCCGGGCATTTCCGGCCAGGGCAGTCCAGGAACTGCTGGACCAGGGGATCATGGACCGGGGGCTTGTGGCCGCCGAGGGCTACGATACGGAGATCCTGGAAAGAGTGAACCGGCCCCATGATGAATATTCGGTCCTGGTCACCTTAAAGGCCGACGGAACGGTGGAGAAGACGGTGGTGGGAAGCATCCTGGCCTCTTACGGCCTGGGCGGGTTAAAGGAGATCTTCACCATGGACTCGCTGCAGATCGCGTCCTTTACCATTACAGAAAAGGGATATGGCGTTTCCGGAGCAGAGGAGGACTTTAAAAACGGGCCGGACCGGGCCAAAACCTATATGGGACAGGTGGCGGGGCTTCTGTACCGGCGGTTCCTTGCGGGGAGAAAGCCCATTGCCATGGTCAGCATGGACAACTGCTCCCACAACGGGGACCGGCTTCTGGAGGCCATGGAGACATTTGCCGGAAAATGGTGTGAAAACGGGCTGACAGACCGGGGATTCCTGGAGTATGTGACCGACCGGAGCCGGGTGGCTTTTCCGTGGACCATGATCGATAAGATCACCCCCAGACCAGGGCAGGATGTGCTTAAGATCCTGGAGGAGGACGGATTAACGGGCATGGAGCCTGTGGTGACGGCAAAAAATACGTATGCGGCTCCCTTTGTAAACGCAGAGGAATGTGAGTATCTGGTGATCGAGGATGATTTTCCCAATGGACGTCCGGCGCTGGAAAAGGCCGGTTTTTTATTCACAGACCGGGAAACTGTGGAAAAAGCAGAGAAAATGAAGGTATGTACCTGTCTGAACCCGCTTCACACAGCGCTGGCGGTATTCGGCTGTCTCCTGGGGTATAAGAAGATCTCCGAGGAGATGAAGGACAGGGATCTGGTCTCCCTTTTAAGGCGGATCGGGTATGAGGAGGGGCTGCCGGCTGTCACAGATCCGGGGATCCTGGATCCCAGGGAATTTCTGGATACAGTGCTTACAGTCCGGTTTCCCAACCCGTTCCTGCCGGATTCTCCCCAGCGTATTGCCACAGACACGTCCCAGAAGCTTTCTGTGCGGTTCGGGGAGACCATAAAGGCGTATATGGAGTCTCCGGATCTGGATATGGACCGGCTCCGGGGGATCCCTCTGGTGCTGGCCGGATGGCTCCGGTACCGGATGGCCGTGGACGATGATGGCAGGCTCATGGAGCTGAGTCCGGATCCCATGGCGGAAAGGCTGGGACGGCAGCTGGAACGGATACAGTTGGGAGGCTGTCTTCAGATGGAGCACATTCAGGGATCGGAGCATGCTCTCCGGCCGGAAGGTGTGCCGGGACCAGAGATCAGGGAAGCCCTCCGGCCGGTCCTGTCGGATGCGGCGGTCTTTGGAGTGGATCTTTTTAAGGCCGGACTGGCAGACCGGGTGACAGAGTATTTCACGGAAATGGCAGCGGGGCCGGGCATGGTCAGAAGGACTCTGCACGCCCTGGGGAAAGGGGAGAAGTGAGACCATGAAGCCGTTTATGGATGAAGAATTTCTTTTGGATACGGACGCGGCCAGGCGGCTGTATCATACGTATGCTGAGCCCATGCCCATCGCCGATTACCACTGTCACATAGACGCCAGGGAGATCTTTGAGGACCGGAGATTTGAAAATCTCACCCAGGCGTGGCTGGGCGGGGATCATTATAAGTGGAGGCTGATGCGGGCCGGCGGGGTGCCGGAGGAACTGGTCACCGGAAACGGAGGCGACTGGGAAAAATTCCAGAAATGGGCCGGGGTCCTGGAACTGGCGGCGGGCAGTCCGCTGTACCATTGGAGCCATCTGGAGCTGAGGCGGTATTTCGGGTACGGCGGAGTCCTCAATGAAAGGACAGCAGAAGAGGTCTGGGCGCTGACCCGGGAGAAACTTAAGGAGCCGTCCATGGGAGCCAGGGGGCTGATCCGCCAGTCGGGAGTGAAGGTTTTATGTACCACCGACGATCCGGCCGATCCTCTGGAATGGCACCGCAGGCTGGCAGAGGATCCGGGCTTTCCTGTACAGGTCCTTCCGGCCTGGAGACCGGACCGGGCCATGAGCCTGGAAAGAACCGATTATCCGGCGTATCTGGAACGGCTGGAAGCCGCCAGCGGACGGAAGATCCATGATTTTTCGTCTCTCCTGGACGCCCTGAGAGTACGCATGGACTTTTTTGCTTCCATGGGCTGTGTGACCGCAGATCACGGCCTTCCGTATGTCCCTTATGCGGAGGCGTCCCGGAAAGAGGTGGAAACGATCTTTTCCTGGCGGCTTGCGGGCCGGATGCCGGAAAAGAGGGAGCTGGCGGCGTTCCGGACGGCATTTTTGGCTGTGATGGGCCGGGAATACCATAAAAGGGGCTGGGTGATGCAGCTGCATTTCGGCGTGAAAAGAGACAACAGCAGCCGTTTGTATGCGGGCCTTGGGCCGGATGCCGGCGCAGACTGTATCTTAAGCCCTCTGCGGTCCGGGCCGCTGGCGGATTATCTGAACGCCCTGGACCGGACCGGGGAGCTTCCAAAGACCATCCTTTATTCCCTGAATCCGGCGGACAATGCGGTCATCGGCGCTCTCATTGGCTGCTTTCAGGGAGACGGTATCCTGGGGAAGGTACAGCAGGGAAGCGCCTGGTGGTTCAATGACCATAAGGATGGCATGGAGGCGCAGCTAAAGAGTCTGGCAAGCCTGGGCCTTCTGGGGAGCTTTGTGGGAATGCTGACGGATTCCAGGAGTCTTTTATCCTATCCCCGGCACGAATATTTCCGGCGGATCCTCTGCGGTATCCTGGGACGCTGGGTGGAGAACGGGGAGTATCCGGCGGACTGGGAGGCCCTTTCCCGGATCGTCCGGGGGATCTCCTATGAAAATGCGGTGCGGTATTTTGGGTTTTCTGTACCGGGAGCGGAGGCAGTGCAGGTATGAAGAAAGAGAAGTCTGCAAAAAGGAGACTTACGGCGGGCGCGGTCCTGGCGGCCGGGCTTCTGTCACTTTTAAGCGGCTGCGGGTCCCGGACCGATTCCCGCCGGATCGTCCGTATCGGCCACAACCAGTCGGTGAACCATCCGACCCATCTGGCGCTGACTGCCTTCCAGGAAATGATCGGAGAAAGGCTGGGGGACCGGTTCCGGGTGGAGGTGTATCCCAGCGAGCTCCTGGGCTCCCAGACAGATATGGTACAGCTGACCCAGACCGGGGCCATGGACTTCTGTGTGGCCAGCAACGCCATTCTGGAGACCTTCAGCAAGGACTATGAGCTTTTTAATCTTCCTTACCTGTTCCAGAGCACAGAGGCGTACCATGGGGCCATGGAGGATGAGGCAGTGACGGGGCCTGTTTTTTCAGCCACCAGACAGGCGGGCTTTACAGCGGTGGCCTGGCTGGATGCGGGAACGAGAAATTTTTATACAGTAAAAAAGCCTGTAAAACGGCCGGAGGATCTGCGGGGGCTTAAGATCCGGGTCCAGCAGTCCCCCACCAATATTGAAATGATGCGGCTTCTGGGCGGGTCGGCGACGCCCATGGGCTTCGGGGACGTTTATACGGCCCTTCAGTCCGGCGTCATCGACGGGGCAGAAAATAATGAGATGGCCCTGACGGACAATGGCCACGGGGATGTATGCCGGTATTACTCCTATGACATGCACCAGATGGTCCCGGATCTTCTGATCGGGAACTATGGGTTCCTGGAGAGCCTGACAGAAGAGGAAAGAGCCGTATTTGAGGAGGGCTTTGAAGAGCTGGAGCGGGTGCAGCAGGAGGAGTGGGGGAAGGCTGTGGAGGCGGCCAGGGAGAAGGCGGAAAAGGAGCAGAAGGTGACCTTTCTCTATCCGGACCGGGAACCGTTCGCAGCGGCGGTACTGCCGCTCCATGAGATGGTCCTTGAAAGAAATCCCGCCCTCCGGCCTTTATATGAGAGGATCCGGAAATACAATGAAATGTATGCGTCCGGCCAATAGGAGGAGATCATGGAGAAAATGAGAAACGTTCTGGACCACACCCTGGAGATCCTTTCCGGCGTCAGCTTCCTGGCTATGGTGGTCCTTACCTGCTGGCAGGTATTTACCAGGTATCTTTTAAAAAATCCGTCGTCCTGGTCCGAGGAGCTGGTGTCCTATATGTTCGGGTGGATGGCCCTTTTCGGGGCGTCCCTGGTGACTGGTGAAAGAGGGCACATGAATATCCCGCTGCTGACGGAACGGCTGGGGCCAGGGTTAAAAAAGGGACTGGCTGTTTTCTCTGAGACAGTGGCTCTTCTTTTTTCTGTGGTCATTCTTTTTTATGGAGGGATGAAGATCACAGACCTGGCTATGGGACAAATGACTTCATCCCTGGGGCTTCCTGTGGGCTTCTTTTATGCGGTCCTTCCGGTGAGCGGCGTACTTTGTGTGGTGTATACAGGATTGAATCTCCGGGAGATCCTGAAAACAGGAAGGGAGGGCTGATCCATGGCATGGAACGCACTTTGGACGATCTTAGGCGTGATGCTGGTTTTTCTGGCGCTGGGGGTGCCTATTTCCTATTCCATTGGAATTTCTTCCCTGGCGGCCATCCTGGCGACGGTCTCTGCGGATGCGGCGGTGGTGACGGCGGCCCAGAGGATCTTTGTGGGAATGAGCCGGTTCAGCCTTACGGCCATTCCGTTTTTTATCCTGGCCGGGAACCTTATGAACCAGGGAGGGATCGCCGGACGACTGGTGGATCTTGTGCTGGCAGTCCTTGGAAGACTTCCCGGTTCTCTTCTGGTGGCAAATGTGGGGGCCAACGCCCTGTTCGGGGCTATTTCCGGGTCTGCGTCGGCAGCCGCTGCCGCCGTGGGGAGCATGGTGCGGGACGGAGAAGAGGAGCAGGGCTATGATCCGGCTCTCTGCGCGGCGTCCAACGGGGCGTCTGCGCCGTCGGGACTTCTGATCCCGCCGTCCAACGCTCTGATCACATATTCTCTGGCGGCCGGAGGCGTTTCAGTGTCGGCTTTGTTCCTGGCGGGCTATGTGCCCGGTATTCTGTGGGCCGCCTGCTGTATTGCCGTGGCGGTGGCGGCAGCGGGGAGAAAGGGATACAGGGGAGCCGCCGGGAAATATGACTGGAAAAATCTGGGAAGAGCCGCTCTGCGGGCCATTCCCTCTCTCACCCTTATCGTGGTGGTCATCGGAGGCATCATAGCCGGGATCTTCACAGCCACAGAAGGAGCAGCCATTGCCGTATTATACGCCCTGGTCCTGGGGATCTGCTACGGGAATATCACGGTTCGTTCGTTCTGGCGTATCGTCACCGACAGCGCCAGGATGAGCGGTATGGTGGTGTTTCTCATCGGAGTGTCCAATATCCTGGGCTGGGTCATGGCCTTCACACAGATCCCCCAGGCAGTTTCCGCCGCTCTTCTGGGATTTACATCCAGTCCGGCGGCCCTGCTCCTCATTATGAACGCCGTCCTTCTTCTGGCGGGCACCTTCATGGATGTGACCCCGGCCATTCTTATTTTCACCCCGCTGTTTCTTCCGGTGGTGGAGGCCTTTGGTATGCATCCGGTCCAGTTCGGCCTGATCCTGGTCTACAATCTCTGCATTGGAAATATCACGCCTCCTGTGGGGAATACCCTGTTTGTCGCCATAAAGGTGGGAAAGACCTCGCTGTCTGAGGTCATGCCCTATATGCTCTGGTACTACGGAGCCATTCTGTCGGGACTTCTCCTGGTGACGTTTGTGCCGGCTGTCTCCCTGGGCCTGCCATGGCTGACCGGCGTATTAAAATAGAAGAAAAGCGCAGGGGGAACCAGCGGCACGTTATAAAAACGTAAGAAAATAGAACTGGAGTTCGATAGGCGGAGATGATATAATGTCTGTAAAACAGACATTATATCATCGCGCATCTGGTTTCTGCGTTTACCGCAGAAATCCAGGCGCTTAAATCTCCCGGAGGGGTACCATGTCCGGAGGACATGGTATAATGGGAACATGATAGGATCGCCGGAAGGGGGAGACGTGATTGTATACCATAAAAGTTCGGATGCGGAAGCTGGGGAAAAAGAACCAGGGAGCCGTGGAGCCTGTGGAGTTTCTTCTGGAATCCAGACCGGAAACTGTGAAGGAGCTGGTGGAAGGACTGGTATGCCTGGGGGTGCGCCAGTATAACGAGAGAAAGGATACGGGGCAGATCGTTCCCTGGCTGACCAGTGAGACGATCCAGGAGCAGGCTGTGACGGGAAAGATCTCCTTCGGCCTCAGAGGAGGGAACGATGCGGATGCGGACCAGGCGGTGGAGAATGCGGTCCAGTGTTTTGAAGACGGGATCTACCGGATCTTTGCCGATGACGAGGAACTGACGGAGCTGGGGCAGCCGCTCCCGTGGCACGATGGACTTGTATTTACCTTTGTACGGCTGACGATGCTGGCCGGATGGTAAAGGGAGGGAATGTATGGGAGGATTTACCTACGAAACGAGAAAGAAGCTGACGGAGCAGCGGATCCTGGAGGCGAAGGCGGCAGGAAAGGATCTGACCGGAATGGAGAAGAAGCTGCTTCCGGATCCATATTACTCTGTAAAGACCGAGCCTCTCCAGTGGATGACCAGTCTTCTGGAAAACGGGGAAGCCGGGACATTAAGCGAGATTTACAAGAGGGAGCTGCCGGGCCTGGTAAGGGTCTGCGTCCCGGAGGGCCAGGAAGAGGAGTTTTATTATGCCCTGGACCAGATGAACCAGTTCCAGATGACGGCCGGATGGTACAGAAGGAGTCTGCGGACAAAAGAATATATTCCCTTTGTCCGGCAGAGTGTGAGTCTTTTATGGGCGTATTCCCAGCTTAAATTTTATAAGGCCAGTCTGGCAGAGATCCTGACGGGGAAGACGGATCCGGAGATCTATGACCATGCCAGGACGGAAAGCTGGCCCTATGCCGGGATACTGGCGGCCCAGATCGACCTGGGAAGGGAGGAGATGGTCCGTGCAGTCCGGGAGATCCTGTACGGAGAAAATAATACGGCAATGCTGAGCCACGAAATGATCCGCGGCATCGTCATGAGCAGAGATACCGGGCTTTATAAGGTGCTGGGGGATTTTCTTCTGGCGGCCAGGCTCCAGGAGGGGGCCCGGCAGGCGGTCTGTGAGACCATGGATGCCGGCCGCCCGGAGGCATTCCTTTCCCTGTTCCAGGTGATCGAGGATCATGACCTGATCCGTTTTTCTTCTGTAAAGCGGGCGGTGGGCACCTGGATCGGGATCTTTGATGAGAACAGTGCAGACCGGATCAGCAATAAGCTTCTGCATCTGATGGGAAAGTGCCTGCGGGAGCCGGAGTTCTGTGAGGAGCAGCTCCGCTCAAATGATTCGGTGGCCATCAGCTGCGCCCTCTGGGCCAAAGGCTTTTACGACGCCGGAGCCGGAGTAGAGGCAGTGCTGGAGCTGATAAAGAACGGAACGAAAAACCAGAAGCTGACTGCCTCCTATTTTAACCGCTCCCTGCAGGATCAGAGACTCAGCGCCCGGGCGGCCAGAGAGGTATTTCTTACATATCCGGAGGACCTGGAGCTGATGGCGTGCTATCTTCCGGGTTTTATGGGAAGCCTGTATTCCATCATGTCGGATCTGGTCTGGGGAAAGCGGACAGGATGGTTTTCTGTGGAGCGGGAGGAGGCCTCCGAGCCGGAAAAGCTTCCGGTGACTGCGTATGGACTGTTTGAGAACGAAGAAGAGGCCAGGAAGATCTACGGGATCTTTAAGAATGCCATGGAACGCATCCCCAAAAAGGGCCTGGACCTGGATCCGTGCATCTTCCCCTGGTACCGGGTGACCATGAGCCGGTCCGACCTGGCGGCGCGTATGTGTGTGATCGCCTGGATGCTCCAGGATGAAACGTATCTGGATGAGGCGGCGGCTCTGATCCCAGTGGTGGGCCAGGGCCAGGTATATGGGGCCAGCCGTGCCATGACCGCCCGGCTGCTTTTATACAGACCCAGGAGCCGCGCCAGAAGAGATATCCTGTTTGAGCTTCTCCATAACCCGGAGGAATATACGGTGTCCTCAGCCTTCTGTCTGGCAAAGGCCCTGGAGGATCTGGACGACAGGGATTACCGGAAGCTGGAAGCGAATCTGAAATATAAAAAGGGCCGCACGGAGACCCTTTCCCTGCTGCGCCGCCAGAGTCCGGAAAAGCTCCGGGAATGTGTGGCCAGGCTCCTGGGAGAAAAATCCGAGGAGTGCCATATGGGGGCCCTGGATCTGGCTCTGGGTATGAAAAAGGATGCTCCGGAGGCATTTGAAGTCCTGCGTCCGGCCCTTGCGGCCTTCCAGAACCCCACGGGAAGGGAGCAGGTGCTCCTGGCCCAGCTGACCGGAAAGGACGGGGATGGAGAAGATATCCTGAAAAAACCAGGCTATGGCTTTTATGATACGAAAAAGGAGTTTGTCCTTCCGGAAATAAAGACGGATATCAAAAAGGCACCGGAGCTGTTTTCATATGGGGAAAAGGAATGCATCCGGGTGCTCAAGGCTTTAAACAGCCTTGTGGAAGCCAATCAGTTTAAGGAGTATACGACGGTCTGGGGAGAGGAAAAGACCCTGGGAGCAGAGCTTGGAAGATGCCGGTGGAGGAATGCGGAGGATCCTGAAATGGGGCCGTTGGACGAGTATCCCTTCCGGGAAATGTGGGAGGAGTTTTACAGAAAAGAGATCCGGTCCACAAAGCTTCTGACGGAGCTGTACCTGTATCAGGCCTGCCGCCAGCGGAAGGGAGATTACCGGAAAAATACGGAGCTTTACAAAAAGGTGTTTGGAAAGGGGATTTTAAAGAAGCCGCCGTTTACGGAGCTGGTGGAAGGCCTCCGATTCGGAGCCCAGGCAAGGACGGTCATCGACTGCCTGTTTTTCCAATATGTGCCCCGGGAAGAGCTGGTATCGTCGGCGCTGGCCGCTGTTGGAAAGCTGGTTTCTGTTTTAAATGATGAAAATGAGAGCTATGAGGTACAGGAAAGCCGTTGGAATGGTGAAGTGGAACGTGTCTGGAAGCGCTCGGCCGATCTTCCGGTCTTTGCAGAGCTGATCTCCTGGCTGGGGATGGCCGGAGAAGAGGACTGGGGAACCGCATTTGCCCTGCGGTTCCAGCTAAAGGCCCGGTATGATAAGAGGAGCGGAGACCGGGCTCTGGCCGGATACCAGAGCAGGAAAAATTCCTTCCTGGAGCTTTCGGACCTGGTCCAGTGCTATGTAAGAGGGATCTGGGACAAGGATCTGTTTTATAAGGCAGTGTTTGAATTCCTGGGGATCGGAAGCCTGCTCTCTCCCATCAGCCTCGTGGAACAGAAAGGCGCAGTGGCAGGACGGGACGCCAGGCCCGGGGATCTGGATCGGTTTTTTGGCCGGGGAAAAATAAGACCGGAGGACGGGAAATACCGTTTTGATACCATTGGAGAGGAAATGCCGGAAATGACCCTGGCCCATACGCTTTATAAAGAGATCGTCCCGGCAGTGCTCCAGGTGGAGCTAAAGCGGGGAGAACAGGAGACTCCCTTTTCCAGCTCCATAGGAAGTATCCGTGTGGTTTACGGGATCCCAGTGCTGGTGCAGATCTTAACGGCCCTGGGGAAGGATACGCTGGAACGGAGCCAGTATTCCTATTATTCAGGCGGGTCCAGCCGCCGTTCTGTCTTAAGCCATCTTCTGAAGGTCTGCCGCCCGGCGCCGGAAGAAACGGCAGCAGATCTGGGCCGCGCGCTCCAGGGGACCGACATCACAAAAAAGCGTCTGGTGGAGATGGCCATGTATGCAGAGCAGTGGATCCCCATGGTGGAGGAATATTTAAACCTTCCGGGCTTTAAGAGCGGCTGCTATTATTTTATGGCCCATACCAGTGAATGGATGGATGAGTACGCCAGGTCTGTGATCGCCAGATATACGCCCTTATCCCCGGAAGAGCTGCGCGACGGAGCCTTTGATATCCACTGGTTTTTTGAGGCGTATGAAAAGCTGGGAGAGGAAAATTTTAAGCTGCTTTACGATGCGGCCAAATATTCCTCCTCCGGAACGGCCCATGGCCGTGCCAGAAAGTATGCGGATGCAGCCCTGGGAAATACCAGGTATGAGGCTCTGGTCCAGGAGATCCGGGAGAAAAGAAATAAGGACCTGCTGATGAGCCTGGGGCTCCTGCCGCTTCCCCAGGACCGGGCGGAGAAGGATAAGGTCCTTTTTGAACGCTACCGCTTTATCCAGGAGTTTAAAAAGGAAAGCCGCCGGTTTGGCGCCCAGAGGCGTGCAAGCGAAGGCAGGGCGGCAGAGCTGGCTCTGCGGAATTTAAGCTCTAACGCCGGATTTTCGGATGTGACCCGCCTGGTGCTGCGTATGGAGGCCCATCTTGCAGAGGAATCCAGGGCGTTGTTTGAAGGAGACGTGCTGGAGGATGGAACAAAGCTCCGCCTTTTTGTGGATGAGGACGGGAAGAGCTCCATTGTCTGCGAAAAGGGAGGAAAGACATTAAAGTCTGTGCCCTCCAGATTTAAAAAGAATGAGACAGTCCTGCGGTATCAGGAGGTCCATAAGCAGCTGAAGGACCAGTACAGCCGCACCAGGCAGATGATGGAGCAGGCCATGGAGGACCGGACGGTCTTTGAAGCCTGGGAGCTTCTGGAGCTTCAGAGCAATCCGGTGGCAGGTCCCATTGTGACGCCTCTGGTACTTCTGAGAGCGGACCAGGCGGACAGGGAACCTGGGCTTTCCGGGGAGCAGCAGGAGGCGGCGCTGGGACTTCTGACCAGAGAAGGCCTGGTGGACTGGACAGGAACCATTACCCCGGTACAGGAGGACACAGGATTTCTCATTGCCCATCCCTGGGATCTTTATGAGAAGGGCTGCTGGCACCAGTACCAGAGGCTGTTATTTGAAAAACAGATCCGCCAGCCCTTTAAGCAGGTATTCCGGGAGCTGTATGTGAAGCTGGAGGAGGAACTGGAAAAGACAGAATCAGCCATGTTTGCGGGAAATCAGATCCAGCCGAAGAAAACGGCGGGGACCCTGCGGACCAGACGCTGGGTGGCCGATTATGAGGACGGTCTCCAGAAGGTCTATTACAGGGAAAATATCGTGGCCCGTATCTATGCCATGGCCGATTGGTTTTCTCCCAGTGATATTGAGGCTCCGACTTTGGAAGCTGTGGTATTTTATGACAGAAAGAGCATGAAGCCTCTGAGGATACGGGAGATTCCCGACGTCATATACAGTGAAGTGATGCGGGATGTGGATCTGGCTGTCAGCACGGCCCATGCGGGAGGCGTGGATCCGGAAACCAGCCGGTCCACGGTGGAGATGCGCAGCGCCATCATCCAGTGCAGCCTGGAGCTGTTCAAGCTGAAAAATGTCCGTCTGGAAAAGACCCATGCGTTCATCGACGGAAAGCTGGGGCAGTATACGGTCCATCTGGGCAGCGGAGTCGTCCATCAGATGGGAAATGCCATGGTATTTGTGGTGCCCGTCCACTCCCAGCACCGGGGACGGATCTTCCTTCCCTTTGTGGACGACGATCCGAAGACGGCGGAGATCCTGTCAAAAATCCTGCTGTTTGCAGAAGATGACCGGATCAAGGATCCCGGGATCCTGTCCCAGATCCGCTGACCGGAAGGCAGCTTCTGGCTGTCCTGTTCGTATTTTTCCTGGAAATTTTGCCCCCGCTGTTTACAGTGGGGGCGTTTTTATAGTAAAATAAACGGGAAATACGAAGAAAAAGGAGAATGTATGGGCAGAAACAGGATATATATACGTGCAGAAAAATTTGGTCTTCTGGCTCTGATCCCGCTGTATTTTATTGTGGTGGGACTGATGATCCAGCCTCTCTCGGACATCATACCAGGACTCTGGCGGATCATAAAAGAGCCGGATTTCCTGATCACCGATTATTTCCTCGTCGGGGGGATCGGAGCGGCGTTCATCAATGCGGGTATTCTTACCCTGGCCGCCATCGGAACCATCTATTTCCTGGGAATGGAGATGGACGGCCATACGATCACATCCAGCTGTCTGATGTTCGGATTTTCCCTGTTTGGAAAGAATCTGATGAATATATGGGCGATCTTACTGGGGGTGTATCTGTATTCCAAATACCATAAGACCCATATGTCCAGATATATTTACATCGGATTTTACGGTACCAGTCTGTCCCCGATCATTACCCAGATCATGTATATCACAGAGCTTCCATACCTGGCCAGGCTGCCATTAAGCATCCTGGTGGGGATCGCCATCGGCTTTGTGCTGCCGCCTCTGGCTACCCATGTCCACTATGCCCATAAGGGCTATTCTCTTTATAATGTAGGCTTTGCCTCCGGTATCATCGCCACAGTGGTGGTTTCGGTGATGAAATCCTTTGGAGTAACGACGGAATCCCGGCTCATCTGGTCCACGGGAAACAACCGGCTCTTTCTCTTTGTGCTCTGCGGCCTGTTCCTGTCCATGATGGGAGGAGCCCTGGTCCTTGGGGGAAAAGAGGTATTTGCCGCCTATGGCCGGATCCTGAAGACCACGGGAATTTCCGGCACCGATTATCTGAAAAGCGAGGGCGGGCCGGCGACCACCTTCAATATGGGGCTATGCGGCCTGTTCGCCACCCTGTTCGTGGCGGCCGTGGGAGGAGATCTGAACGGCCCCACCATTGGCGGGATCTTTACCATCGTGGGCTTCTGCTCCACGGGAAAGCATCTGAGAAATATTGCCCCCATTATGTTTGGAGTGGTCCTGGGCGGTTTCACCAAGCACTGGCATGTGAACCAGCCGTCTCCTCTGCTGGCGCTTTTATTCTCCACGACCCTGGCTCCCGTAGCCGGGGAATTTGGCTGGATCGTGGGGATCCTGGCCGGCTTCCTCCACTCATCGGTGGCTTTAAATGTGGGCATCGTCTACGGAGGAATGAACCTGTATAACAACGGCTTTGCCGGAGGGATCGTGGCGATCTTTATGGTTCCGGTGATCCATTCCATTGAGGACCGGAGAGCCAGGGCCCGGGGTGAGATCTCCCTGTAAAATGTTTTAGAAAGAGAGTATGCGTATTATGAAAAAATATCTGGCATGGATCCCGGCGCTGGTGATCATGACAGCCATTTTCTGGTTTTCGGCCCAGCCGGCGGACGTGTCCACGGAAATGAGCGACAGCGTTACCAGAGCGCTTTTGTGGACGGCGGAGGCCGTGGGGCTTACGGACCGGCTGTCGCCGGAGCAGGTCCATGATCTGTGCGGTCTCCTGGCCACACCGGTAAGGAAGGCTGCCCATATTACGGAATTTGCGGTGCTCCATCTGACTGTTTTATTCGCCCTGTTCCAGTGGGAGCTTCCCTGGAAGAAATGGCTGAAGGCCGCCCTGGCGGTGACCGTGGCTTATGCCTGCACCGATGAGCTTCACCAGCTTTTTGTACCGGGCCGGGCGGGAATGGTCACAGACGTTCTGATCGACAGTATGGGAGCGGCCCTTATTACGGGGCTTTTATGGATCGTCGGAAGACGGCGGGAAGGAACGCCTGGGGAAGACGGAACGGTCTGGGCGGCAGGGAGGCCGGAGGACAGGAGCCGCCGGTTCCCGGGGCCGGACAGCCGCGTAAAGCAGATGGTCCAGGGAGCGGCCATCGCCGCGGTCTATGTGGTCCTGACCATGGCCTTCCGCCCCATCAGCTTCGGGCCGGTCCAGTTCCGGATCTCTGAGGCCCTGTGCGTCCTTCCATACTTTACCCCGGCGGCGGTGCCCGGGGTATTTTTGGGCTGCCTGATCTCCAATCTCCTGGGCGGGGCCGCAGCCCTGGACGTGGTATTCGGGAGTCTTGCAACGCTGATGGGAGCCGTGGGCTCCCGGCTTTTCAGAAAAAACCGGTATCTGGTCTCCCTTCCCCCCATTGCAGCCAATACGCTGATCATTCCGTGGGTATTAAAATACGCCTATGGCTCTGGGGACATGGTATGGTTCATGATGATCACCGTGGGTGCCGGGGAGATCCTGGCCGTTGGGATCCTGGGCCAGCTTCTTCTGGGGGCGCTGGAACCATACCGGGAGGAGCTGTTTTAGCGCCAAGAGGCATCCGCCCCGGGAGAGCGGAGGTTCCTGGCGGCAGAAGCGGCTTGAAGAGCGGGGATCCAGGGCCTGGATCCTATGGATTTTCTGCTTTTTATGTGCTATGATAAAGGTGAATATACCGAGAGGAGCAGATACATGTATCATATAGATTTTGAACGTCCCTGCCATGTGCATTTTATCGGCATTGGCGGGATCAGTATGAGCGGTCTGGCGGAGATCCTGCTGGAAAGGGGATTTACCGTATCCGGTTCCGACGCCAGGGAGTCGGAGCTCACAAAGAAGCTGGAGGCCCACGGAGCAAAGCTCTTTTACGGACAGAAAGCGGAGAATATTATGGAAGGGACCGACGTGGTGGTCTATACGGCCGCAGTCCATCCCGACAACCCGGAATATGCAGCCGCAGCGGGACGGTCCATCCCGATCCTTACCCGGGCGGAGCTTCTGGGCCAGATCATGAGAAATTATAACCAGTCGGTGGCCGTGGCGGGAACCCATGGAAAGACCACCACCACATCCATGCTGACGGAGATCCTAATGGAGGCACGGAAGGACCCCACCATTTCCGTAGGGGGGATGCTGGACGCCATCGGCGGCAATATCCGTGTGGGCGGCCCGGAGATGTTCGTGACCGAGGCCTGTGAATATACCAACAGCTTCCTGTCCTTTTTTCCCACCATGGAGATCATTCTGAACATCGAGGCGGACCATCTGGATTTCTTTAAGGATATCGACGATATCCGGAACTCCTTCAGGCGGTTTGCAGGGCTTCTGCCGGAGGATGGCATCCTGATCATAAACAGCGATATCCGGGAATATGAGGAGATCTGTAAAGGACTTCCGTGCCGGGTGATCACTGTGGGAAGCGATCCGGTAAGGAGCAGGTACAGCGCGGCCCATGTGGCCTTTGACGAAAGCGCCTGCGCGTCCTATGAGCTTCTGGAGAACGGGAAGAAGGTCTGCACGGTCGTTTTAGGCGTGCCAGGAATGCACAATGTGTATAACTCCCTGGCAGCCTTTGCCGCAGCCCGGGAGCTGGGCGTAGACGATGGGGATATCTGCGCCGGCCTTCTGGCTTACCGGGGCACCCACCGCCGGTTTGAGAAAAAGGGCGTATTGAACGGCGTTACCATCATCGACGATTATGCCCATCATCCCCAGGAGATCGCGGCCACCCTTTCCACGGCGGAGAATTATCCCCACCGGGAGCTGTGGTGTGTGTTCCAGCCCCATACGTATACCAGGACCAGGGCGCTGATGGACGATTTTGCCGAAGCCCTTTCTGCTGCGGATCATGTGGTCCTGGCAGACATTTATGCGGCCAGAGAGACCGATACCCTGGGGATCAGCTCCTCCATGCTGGCGGAAAAGATCGCCGGTCTTGGAACAGATGCCTGGTATTTCCCCAGCTTTTCAGAAATTGAAGAATTTCTTCTGGAAAAATGTGGATCCGGCGACCTGTTGATAACTATGGGGGCCGGAGATATAGTAAAAGTGGGGGAAAATCTCCTTAAGAAGTAAGTTATCCACAATATCCACAGAGTTTTCAACAGTTAGCCGAAGAAAACCCTGTGGATTTTTTTATTTACATAACTGGTAAGAGACAAATGTGGAAAAGTTAGGAAATACAAGGGATACGACAATTTTCGTGGAAATTCCCCAGGATTATGCCGCAGGCTTATCCACGTTATCCACAATATCCACAATCCGGATTGTGGATGATTCCGCCTATTTCCTTTTGGGTGGAGCTGTGTTATGATGGAAACAGGAAAGTTGTGAGGGTGAAGGATCATGAATTTAGGGTTGAAAAACAAAATGGCATTCCAGGGGACTGTGGTATCCAATGCATTTATCGACACATATATGACGGCGGCCAACGGGGAATATGTGAAGGTATTCCTTTACCTGCTGCGCCATGAGGGGGAGGAGGTCACCGTGTCTGCCATTGCCGACGCCCTGGACCATACAGAGGCGGACGTGAAGCGGGCTCTGGCCTATTGGGAGGAAGCCGGCCTTCTGGAGCGGGAGGGAGACGGAGACCGTCCGGAGCTCCGCCAGAGCGCGGAAAAGGAAGCGGCGGCGGCCAGGGATGTGGAGATCCCCGAGGAGGGAAACAGCTGCGACCGTATGGAGCGCCTTTCCGGGGATGAGGAGTTTACAGCCCTTTTATACGCGGTCCAGCAGTATCTGGGCAAGACCTTTACCCAGATCGAATGTGAAAAATTCGCGTTTTTTTACGACGGCCTTAAGATGTCAGGGGATCTTCTGGAGTATCTGGCGGAGTACTGCGCCGGAGGCGGCCATTCCAGCATCCGGTATATTGAGAAGGTGGCACTGAACTGGTATCAGATGGGGATCCATACCAGGGAGGAGGCCAGAGATTACACCATGCGGTATTCCCGGGACACATCGGCGGTAATGAAGGCCTTCGGGATCACAGGGCGGAGCCCGGCCACGGCGGAGACAGAATTTATGAAGCGGTGGTTTAAGGAGTTTGGCTTTGACTGTAAGCTGGTGACAGAGGCCTGCGGAAGGACCATAAAGGCCACAGGAACGGCCAGCTTTCCCTATGCCGACAAGATCCTCACTGGCTGGAAGGAAGCCGGGGTAAAGACCCTGGGGGACGTGGAGGAGCTGGACCGGAGGCGGCAGGCGTCGAAACGACAGGACCGGCGGGAGCCGGGAAACGGCAGAGGCCAGGAGACGGGAAGAAAGCCCGCCGGTTCCAACCGGTTTAAGAACTTTGAGGAACGGACCTATAATTATGAGGATTATGTATGGGAAGATATGAGAAGGAGACAGCAGAAGGGAGGAAGAATGGATGGCACTGAGTAATTCCCAGTTTGACGCCATCATGCGGGTGTACAACCAGCGCCAGTTTTTAAATAAGCGCCGTCAGGATGAGCGGATCCGGGAGGTGTATGAAAGGATCCCCCAGGTGGAGGCGCTGACGGATGAGATCGCCGCCGCCATGGCCCAGGCGGCCAGGAGAAAGCTTCAGGGGGACGAGGACGGGGCCAGGGCCTTCAAAGAGGAAGCCTCTCTTTTGAAGGAGCAGAAGAGAAAATACCTGCAGCGGGCGGGCTATCCGGACGACTATATGGAAATGCAGTACCACTGCCCCTGCTGCCGGGACACAGGCTTTGCAGACGGAAAAAAATGCCGCTGCTTCCGCCAGATGGAGATCCAGGTCCTTTATGACCAGTCCAATATCCGGGAAGTGCTGGAACGGGAGAATTTCGATACCCTTTCCATGGAATACTATGACAGGGAGCGGATCGACGGCCGGGTGGGAATGACGGTGTACGATTACATGTCCATGGTCATCGGCGAGTGCAGAGCCTATGTGGAAAACTTTGGCCGGGAAAAGGGAAGTATCCTGTTCACCGGGAGCACTGGCTGCGGAAAGACCTTCCTCAGCAACTGCATTGCCCGGGAGCTTTTAAGACAGTGCTATTCGGTGGTGTACCTGACGGCCACAGACATGTTCGATATCCTGTCGGAAAGCCGCTTCGGCGGCCGGGACGGGGAGGAGGTAAGGGACCGGGCGGCCTATATCCTGGACTGTGACCTTCTGATCATTGACGACCTGGGGACGGAGCTCATCAATACCTTTACGGCCTCCCAGCTCTTTT
The DNA here is from genome assembly GCF_037242085.1 of Alitiscatomonas sp. Taxonomy (NCBI): domain Bacteria; kingdom Bacillati; phylum Bacillota; class Clostridia; order Lachnospirales; family Lachnospiraceae; genus Alitiscatomonas; species Alitiscatomonas sp. Next base: position 23,693 of record NZ_JAXXBR010000044.1, read on the forward strand.
ACTGCATCAACGAGCGGCTTACAAAAAAGCTGGGCACCATTATCTCCACCAACCTGGCCTTAAGCCGGATGCAGGACGAATTTACGGAACGGGTCACCTCCCGGATCATGAGCCAGTACAAGGTCCTGCCCCTTCTGGGCGAGGATCTCAGGCTTCTGCGGCGCGGTTATGGGAAACAAGGTTGACGAAACGGCGGATTTTGTTATAAAATGTAGTTCAGCGCAGAAAAATGGAGGAAAAATATGCTTTACGAAGAAAAACAGATAGAGACGATCCCGGTGGGCCCTCTGGGGCTGATCCCCTTAAAGAGCTGTGAGACCCTGGGAAAAAAGGTAGACGCCTGGCTGACCGGGTGGAGGAACGAGCGGGAAAGCGAGCATAAGTCCACCATCGCGTTTGCAGGCTACCAGAGGGATTCCTATATTGTCGGGGCCAGGACTCCCAGGTTCGGATCCGGCGAGGGCAAGGGCGAGATCCTGGAATCCGTCCGCGGCGACGATCTTTATATCCTGGTGGACGTGTGTAATTACAGCCTGACGTATTCCTTAAGCGGGATCCAGAACCATATGTCCCCGGATGATCATTATCAGGACCTGAAGCGTGTGATCGCCTCTGTGGGCGGAAAGGCGAGACGGATCAACGTGATCATGCCGTTCCTTTATGAGAGCCGCCAGCATCGGAGGACGGGCCGCGAATCCTTAGACTGTGCCCTGGCGCTCCAGGAGCTGACCAGCATGGGCGTGGAGAATATCATTACCTTTGACGCCCACGATCCCCGGGTGCAGAATGCGATCCCCTTAAAGGGCTTTGAGACGGTGCAGCCCATTTACCAGTTCATCAAGCATCTGTTAAAGCATGAAAAGGACCTGCAGATCGACAGTGACCACATGATGGTCATCAGCCCCGACGAGGGAGGAATGGGACGGGCTGTGTTCTTTGCCAACGTGCTGGGACTGGATCTGGGCATGTTCTATAAGCGCCGCGATTACACAAAGATCATCAACGGCCGCAATCCCATCGTGGCCCATGAATTTTTAGGGGCCAGCGTGGAAGGAAAAGATGTGATCATCATTGACGATATGATCTCTTCCGGCGAGAGCATGCTGGACACAGCCAAGGAGCTGAAGCGGAGAAAGGCCAGAAAGGTTTTTATCTGCACCACCTTCGGACTTTTTACCAACGGCCTTAAGAAATTCGACGAATATTATGAAAACGGCGTCATCGACCGGGTGCTGACCACCAATCTGATCTATCAGACGCCGGAGCTTTTATCGAAGCCATATTATATCGATGTGGATATGAGCAAATATATCGCTCTCATTATTGACAACTTAAACCATGACTCCTCTTTGAGCGAGCTTTTAAATCCCACAAAGAGGATCAACCGGCTTCTGGAACGGTACCGGGCCGGGGAAAGATAAGACAGGAGAGAGGGTTACATTGGAGATCAAAACAGATATATCTTTGCAGGCGAAACAGGTTTTATCCCAGGTACAGATGCAGTCCTTAAATATTCTCAGCATGTCCATGACGGAGCTGGAGGAATTTTTACAGAATGAGGAGATCGAAAATCCTCTGGTGGAATATTCCTCCGGCCGCCAGGAGGGGGAGCTGCCGGTGGCTTACCGGGAGTACGACCGGTTTTATAACGGCGCGTCCAGGGAAGGAGATTCCCGTGGGGAGATCTATGAGGCCGACGATACGGAGCAGTCGGTGGAGAATATGATCATGATGCAGCTCCCCTGGAAGACTTTTACGGAGGAGCAGCACAGGATCGTGAAGTTCTGCATCCATTCCCTGGACCAGAACGGGTATCTCACGGTCCCGCCGTCAGAGATCGCAGAGGCTCTTAAAGCGGAGGTTTCGGAGGTGGAGTACATCGTTTCCAGGCTGAAGGAGCTGGAGCCGGTGGGGATCTTTGCCTCCAGTCTGGAAGAGTGTCTGGTCCTCCAGGTGCTGGGAATGGAGCAGGAGGCCGCTCTCTGCACCATTATCCGGAACCATCTGCAGGATGTGGCCGACGGGAAGGTCAGTACCATTTCCAGGAGGCTGAAGCTTTCCTCTGTGGAGGTGCGGAAGCTGATCCATGTGATCCGGAACCTGAATCCCAGGCCTTTAAACGGCTACGGGGGCGACCGGGCCCAGTATGTGTTCCCGGATATCATTTTAAGCTATCAGGACGGCCAGTGGAGCGTGAGCCTCAACGATAAGTGGGCCGGGAATATCAGCATCAATGAGTTTTATGTACATATGATGGAGACGGCCCAGGACGAGGAGTTAAAGAATTACTTTGAGGAGAAGCTGAAGCGGGCCAGGTTCATCATGAACGCCGTAGAGCAGCGGAGAAGGACCCTGGAGGGGATCACGGAAGGGATCTTAAAGCGTCAGGCCGGGTATTTCCTGGGAAAGGAGCCCTTAAAGCCCATGACCTTAGAGGAGATCGCCGCCGAGCGGGAGATCCACAAATCCACCGTCAGCCGGGCGATCCGGGATAAATACATCCTGACCCCCGCAGGCTGTCTGCTGATCCGGGATCTTTTTACCACCGGGATCTCCGGCGGAGGAAAGGCGGGAGAGGATGTGAGCCGCAATACGGTGAAGTCCCGTCTGAAGGCCCTGGTGGACCAGGAGGACAAGAAGCACCCGTGCAGCGACGAACAGCTGGCAAAGCTCCTGGAGGCCGAGGGAATGGCCATTTCCAGGCGTACTGTGGCCAAATACAGAATGGAGCTGGGGATCGGAGGCGCGTTTTCACGCCGGGAAGAATAAAGAAACGGGAGGCAATGGCCATCATGGCATTTACGTTTAAAAGCCTGCTCCCTACACCGGAGCTGATCAAGGCAGAATTTCCCCTGTCCGACGAGGCAGTGGAGTTAAAAGAGAAAAGAGATAAAGAGATCGCGGCGGTATTTACTGGGGAAAGCGATAAATTCCTGGTGATCATCGGGCCGTGCTCGGCGGACCGGGAGGACTCTGTATGCGAATATATGGAGCGTCTGGCACGGGTCAGCGAGAAGGTGGGCGACAAGCTGATCCTTATTCCCCGGGTCTATACCAACAAGCCCAGGACCACCGGAGGCGGCTATAAGGGGATGCTCCACCAGCCCAATCCTGAGAAAAAGCCCAATATGTATGAGGGCCTGGTGGCGATCCGGAAGCTCCACATGCGGGCGATCCAGGATTACGGCTTTTCCACAGCGGACGAGATGCTGTATCCGGAAAATTACAGCTATTTATCGGATGTTCTGTCCTATATCGCCATCGGCGCCCGGTCGGTGGAAAACCAGCAGCACCGGCTCACCTCCAGCGGCGTGGACGTGCCTGTGGGCATGAAGAACCCCACCGGCGGGGATCTGGGCGTTATGTTAAACGCCGTTTATGCGGCCCAGCATGGCCACGATTTCATCTACCGCACCATGGAGGTGACCACCGACGGGAATCCCCTGGTCCATACGATCCTCCGGGGAGCGGTCAGCAAGCACGGCCAATGCATCCCCAACTACCACTACGAGGATCTGGAGCTGCTTTTACAGCTTTATGGAGAGCGGGAACTGGTGAACCCGGCCTGTATCGTGGACGCCAACCACTCCAACTCCAATAAGCGCTACGAGGAGCAGGTGCGGATCGTGAAGGAAGTCCTTCACAGCCGCCGCTATTCTCCGGATATCCATAAATTCGTAAAGGGCGTGATGATCGAAAGCTATCTGGAGCCGGGAAGCCAGAAGATCGGCGAGCACATTTACGGAAAATCCATCACCGACCCGTGCCTGGGCTGGGAGGAGTCCGAGCGGCTGCTTTACGACATTGCAGAAGAGATCTAGAAACGGCAGAGCGCCGTCCAGCCCCGCGTCTGATGCGCGATGGGCCGGGCGGCGCTTTTTTGTCCCGGGTGCCGGAGCCGCTGTCTGCGGCTATTTCATTTTCAGATCACAGATTCACAGCCCGCGGCAGGGTGAAGATGAATTCCGAGCCCACGCCGGCGGTGCTGATCACGTCGATGTTTTCCCCGTGGGCCTGGATGATCTCCTTTACGATGGAGAGGCCCAGCCCCGTGCCCTTTTTGTCCTTTCCTCTGGAAAGGTCGGATTTGTAGAAACGGTCCCAGATCTTTTTCAGGGAATCCTTGGGGATCCCCACGCCGGTGTCCTTGACGGAAACGAAGACCTTTTCGTACCGGGGCGCAGTCTGGATATAGATCACGGAGCCGTTGTGGCTGAACTTGATGGCATTGTCCAGGAGGTTATAAAGGACCTGCTGGATCTTTCCCAGATCCGCGTAGACCATCAGTACGTCGTCGGTAAAGGTCAGGTCCAGGACGATGTCTCTGGCGCTGCAGGTGCCCTCAAAGGAGGCCGCCGTGTCCTTGATGACCCGGTTGATGTCGAAATTGCTGCGGGACAGAAAGCCCTTGCTGTCTAAGGAGTTTAAGGTGAGCATTCCTTCGGTCAGCTTATTGAGCCGCTTCGTCTCAGAGATCACGATCCCCAGATATTTTTCCTCCAGCTCCGGCGGGATGGTGCCGTCTAAAATGGCTTCCAGATAGCCCTTGATGGAGGTCAGGGGGGAGCGGAAATCGTGGGATACGTTGGCGATGAAGGATTTCTGGTATTCCTCCATCTTTCCCAGCTCGCTGGACATATAGTTTAAGGTGTCGGCCAGATAGCCCATTTCATCATTGGTCTTTACTTTTATGGTGTGGTCCAGATTGCCGCCGGCGTATTCCATGGCTCCAGCGGTGATCTTTTTCAAAGGAAAATACACAGTTCTGGTGAATACTAAAAGGATGATCAGGGACAGGAAGAAGATAATGGCCGCAGTGATGTATACAATATTCAGGATCTGGTTCTGGCTGTCCAGGATCCGCTCCACGGGCATGTGGAGCACTACATAGCCGTATGTATTGAAATTTCCGGTGATGGGGGCCAGTACCGATAAGGTCTCGCCGGGGAACATGCCGAAGAAGTCCCCGATGATATAGGACTTGTTTCCTGTGACCGTGGGATCGAAGCCCTCGATGGTCTTTCCCGAATGGGAGGCGGGAGAGGTCTCGGCCACCACAGCGCCTTTATGGTCCAGGACCCAGGCAGAGGCCCCCAGATAGGTGGATACGGCCTCCAGCTGCGGGTTGGCCGTATCCAGGGAGATGGTCTTTCCCTGGTAAATATCGCTGTATGTGGAGGCCAGGAGGTTGGCTTCATCGTACATGGCATCGGACCGCTCCCGGACCAGATATTCATGGGTCATGTGGGAGGAAAAGGTGGCGATGAGGACAAAGCCCAGAAGGCCGAACAGGAGATAGCCCAGGACAAACTTGGTGTACAGGGAATGTGTCATCGTTTTACCTCGAATTTATAGCCGATCCCCCATACAGTGGAGAGGGACCAGTATTCGTTGTCCTTGATCTTCTCCCGGAGACGCTTGATGTGTACGTCCACCGTGCGGGTGTCTCCAATATATTCATACCCCCAGATATGGTCCAGGAGCTGCTCCCTGGTAAAGACCTGGTTGGGAGAGGACGCAAGGAAGTAAAGAAGCTCCAGCTCCTTGGGCGGCATGTCCACGGAACGGCCCTTATAGAGCACGGAATAATTGGTCAGGTTTACGACGAGATCCGGATATTCCACAAACTCTCCCTGCTGCTTCGGCACAGAGGAGACGGCGGAGGAACCGGCCTGGTAGCGGCGCAGGACGGCCTTTACCCGGGCCACCAGCTCCTTGGAGTCGAAGGGCTTTATCATATAGTCGTCGGCCCCCAGCTCCAGCCCCAGGACTTTGTCGAAGATCTCTCCCTTGGCCGAAAGCATGATGATGGGGACCTGGGAGACGGTGCGCAGCTCCCGGCATACCTGGTAGCCGTCGATCCCCGGGAGCATCAGATCCAGCAGCACCAGGTTTGGCTTAAAGGAAGGAAATTCCCGGAGCGCCGATTCCCCATCCCCCACGATCTTTGTTTCATAGCATTCCTTCATCAGGTACAGTGAGATCAGCTCCGCGATATTGGCATCGTCGTCCACGATCAGGATCCTCTGTTTATCAACCATTCCATGTTCCTCCCTGTCAGTTTTACTTAAATGTCACAATGGTAACTCCGGTATCGCCTTCTCCAAAATCGCCCAGCCGGAACTCCTTCACGTATTTCAGTTTTTTCAGATGCTTATGGACCCCGGCCTTTAAGGCGCCGGTCCCCCGTCCGTGGACCACACGCACCTTGGGAAGGTGGGCCAGGTAGGCATCGTCCAGGTACTTATCCAGTACGGGAATGGCCTCGTCCACGGTCATGCCGATCAGGTTCACCTCCGGGGAAACGGAGAAGGACTTGGACATCTTGATCTTTCCGCTGCCGGTATTGTTCTTTTTCATCAGATCCATACCGGGACCGGAAATGGCCGGCTCGTTTAAAAGCTCCAGGTCCTTGATGTTCACCAGAGACCGCAGGATCCCCATTTGTACGTACAGATCGCCCTTGGAGTTGGGCAGGGAGCTGACGGTGCCGTTTAAGTTCATGGTCAGCACCTTGACCCCGTCCCCGATCTTTAATTTCTTTGGAGAAATGGTTTTCTTCGGGCCTTTTTCATTTTTAAGGCTCAGGTTTTTATCGACCTTGTCCAGCTTTTCCCGAAGCTTTGTGCGCTCTGCTTCCAGCTCCTTTCCTACGCCGGAGGACTGGGCCAGCTTATTGATCTGGCGGATGGTCTGGTCGGCGGTCTCCTTGGCCTCCCTGAGGATCCTTTGGGCCTCCTCGTTGGCGTTTCGGATCAGCTTGTCCTTCCGCTCGTCAAACCGCTCCTCCTTCTGCTCCAGGCGGCTCTTTAACCGGGAGATCTCCGATTTATAGGAGGCGATCTCCTCCCGTTCCTTTTCGATGGTGACGCGGCTTTCCTCCAGGCTGGCCAGCAGGTCCTCAAAGGCCTCGTCGCCTTCCTCCAGACGGGACTTTGCATCCTGGATAATGAAATCGGGAAGCCCCAGCTTCTGGGAGATGGCAAAGGCGTTGCTCTTTCCCGGAATGCCGATGAGCAGGCGGTAGGTGGGCCTTAAGGTCTCCACATCAAATTCACAGCAGGCGTTCTCCACGCCGGGAGTGGTCAGGGCATAGAACTTTAACTCACTGTAATGGGTGGTGGCCATGGTGCGGCATTTCATATTGTGTAGGAAGGACAGCACGGCAATAGCCAGAGCTGCGCCCTCGGTGGGGTCTGTTCCGGCCCCCAGCTCGTCAAAGAGGCATAAGGAATGGCTGTCGGCCTTTTCCAGGATCCTCACGATATTGGTCATATGGGCGGAGAAGGTACTTAAGCTCTGCTCGATGCTCTGTTCGTCTCCGATGTCGGCAAATACTTCGTCAAATACAGCCAGCTCTGACCCGTCGAAGGCCGGGATCTGGAGGCCCGACTGGCCCATGAGGGTGAAAAGCCCCACGGTCTTTAAGGATACGGTCTTTCCGCCGGTATTGGGGCCGGTGACGATGAGCAGGTCAAAGTCCTTTCCCAGATACACGTTGATGGGGACCACTTTTTTGGGGTCCAGCAGCGGATGGCGGCCGTCCTTGATGTGGATATAGCCGTTCTTATTGAATTTCGGCATGGAGCAGTTATAATGTCTGGCCAGAGCGGCCCGGGCAAAGATAAAGTCCAGCTTTGTCAGAAGCTTCAGGTTTATGAGGATGGTCTCCACATAGGGGACCAGCTCCATGCTGAGGGCAGCCAGCACCATTTCGATCTCCTTCTGCTCCCGGATCTCCAGCTCCCGCAGTTCGTTGTTTAATTTAATGATGGCCATGGGCTCGATAAAAAGGGTGGAGCCGGTGGCAGACTGGTCGTGGACCATGCCCTGGAAGCTGCTTTTATATTCGGCCTTTACGGGCAGGCAGTAGCGGCCGTCCCGCATGGTGATCACCGGATCCTGGAGCAGGGTGCGGCTGGAATTTAAGATGGCATTTAACTGGGTGTGGACCCGGTCGCCGGTGATCTTCATCTGGCGGCGTACATGGCGCAGTCCCGGGCTGGCATCGTCGGCCACCTCTTCTTCGGAAATGATGCAGCGGGTGATCTCGTTGTTTACGTTGGTCAGCGGCTCCAGGGAACGGAACATCTCGTCCAGGGAGTCGTCGGGAAGCTCAGATTCCTGGCGGCGGCCATAGTTTTTGGCTCTGGCGGCACAGGTCAGAAGAGAGCTGACGGCCAGGAACTCATGGATACTTAAGGAGCTTCCGATCTCCAGGCGCTTTAGGGAGCCGCCGATGTCGGAGATCCCGGCAAAGGAAACACTTCCCTTCTGGCGGACCCTGGCGACGGCATCGGCGGTCTCTGCCTGGGCCTGGACGATCTCCTCAAAGTCCGAGGACGGCTCCAACTCCCGGCACAGCCTTTTCCCTGGCTCCGAAGCGGCATATTCGGTCAGTTTTTCTATGATCTTATGATATTCTAAGGTTTTTAATACTTTCTGGTTCATAAAAAGGTCCTTTCAAAACAGCGGGCAGAGACTTTGCCCATTTACCAAAGTATAACACAAAGCAATAGAATATCCTAGAGATATTTTTGTTGCATAAACCCAGCAAAAAAACTATAATGGAAAGGAGAGGAGTTTTATGGGATATGGCCGATGCACCAGACGAAAAGAGATCCAATGAAAAACCATTCATGAGGGAAAAGATCGTAAAGCCCCCGCTCAGCAGACGGCAGACTGCGGTCCGCGTTTTCCGGCTGTTTTTAAGTGCGGTCATTTTCGGGGTCGTGGCAGCAGTAAGCTTTGCAGCCTCAAGGCCGCTGGCAGAACGGTTCCTGGGAAAGGAACCGGAGACGACTCCGGCTCCTACCATTACCATTGAGCGGGATGAACCGGGAAAAGAGGAGGAGACCCAGACGGCGGAAAGCGAATCCCTGCCGCCGGAGAGCCAGTCGGAGGCAGCCCGGGAGGAGATCGAAGGAATCGTAAAAAAAGAGCTGGAGACCTTCGACTGGACCAGGGACAAGGTGGAGGGCATGAACCAGGTCCTCCAGGAGATCGGCAGGGAGGCCGATCAGAGTGTCGTGACCGTATCTTCCGTAAAGCACCAGGTGGACTGGTTCGACAATCCGGTGGAGAGCACCGGCCAGTATGCGGGGATCATCCTGTCCATAAGCCGTGGGGAGATCATGATCCTGACAGAAGCTGCGGCGGTGGAGGAGGCGGATTCCCTCCGGGTCGTTTTTAAAGACGGCGGTACGGCGGCGGGAACCTTAAAGCAGAAGGACAGCCTGGGTGGTCTGGCGGTGGTATCAGTGGCGGAAGCCGAGGTGCAGGAAGCCGCAAGGGAGCGTATCAAAGCCGTGGAGCTGGGAAATTCGTATAGTCTGGAAACTGGAGACCTGGTGATTGCCGTGGGAAGCCCTGCGGGGATCGTCCATTCCGTAAAGCAGGGGGCTGTTTCCTATGTGGCTGGGAACGTGCAGACCGCCGATGGTCAGACCCGCGTTCTTTACACAGACTGCGGCTGCGAGACTGGAAAAGGGACCTTCTTTTTAAATATGTCTGGAGAGCTGGTGGGCTGGGCCACAGAGCTTTATGGGGCAGAGGACCGACAGGGGTTTACCATTGCGCTTCCGGTATCTGAGTATAAAGGAAACCTCCAGAAGCTGATGAATGGGATCCAGATCCCGTATATGGGCTTAAAGGGCCAGGACGTCAGCGAGGCCATGCAGGCGGAGGGGATCCCCAAGGGACTCTATATTACAGAGGCCATTGCCGATAGTCCGGCATACCTGGCCGGGATCCAGGCAGGGGATATCCTGACGAGGATCCAGGGAGCGGAGATCTGCTCCATCCGGGATTACCAGGCATGTCTGGAGGACCAGGCGGCCGGGACCGAGGCCACAGTGACGGTCCAGAGAATGGGACTGGGAGAATATAAGGAAATTGAATACAAAGTGATCATTGGAGCCAGGTGATTCGCCTGGCTCATGATGTCCGGGGCCGGGAGAACGGATCCGGCATATAAAGGGCTGCTGTCCGGTATTGAGGATACCGGAAAAGCGGCGGGAGATTGAAGAAGGGAGAACATATAGTATGAAATATATCGAAACATTCCGGGAGGGCGCTCACATATCCGAGGTGTATCTGTGCAAGACAAAGCAGATCGCACTGACAAAAAACGGAAAGGAGTATGGCTCTCTGACCCTCCAGGACAAGACGGGGACCGTAGACGCGAAGATCTGGGAGCTGAATTCTCCGGGGATCAATGAGTTTGCGGCTATGGATTATGTGTTCGTGGATGCAGACGTGACGGTGTTCCAGGGGGCCTTCCAGTTAAATGTAAAGCGGATCCGCAAGGCCGATGAGGGGGAATACAGGCCTGGGGATTATCTGCCGGTGACCTCCAAGGATGTAAAGACCATGCAGCATGAGCTGACCCAGTATATCACCACCATCCGGAATGAGTACCTCAGAAAGCTGGCCGCCGGCTTTTTCATGAACGACGCTGCCTTTATGAAGGCATTCTCCTTCCATTCTGCGGCCAAGAGCGTTCACCACGGCTTTGTGGGAGGGCTTCTGGAGCACACCTTAAGCGTTGTGAAGATGTGCGATTATTTCAGTAAACAGTATCCGGCCTTAAACCGGGACCTGCTCTTAACGGCCGCCATGTTCCATGATATCGGAAAGACAAAGGAGCTGTCTGCGTTCCCGGAGAACGATTATACCGACGAGGGACAGCTCCTGGGCCATATCATCATCGGCGTCCAGATGCTGGAGGAGAGGATCGCCGCCATGCCTGGCTTCCCAAAGAAGCTGGAGCATGAGCTGATCCACTGTATCCTGGCCCATCACGGCGAGCTGGAATACGGCTCTCCCAAGAAACCGGCCCTGATCGAGGCGCTGGCCCTGAATCTGGCCGACAACGCCGACGCGAAGCTGGAGACCATGACCGAGATCTTAAAGGGCGCAGGCGACAACATGGGCTGGCTGGGCTATAACCGGTTCATGGAAAGCAACGTGAGACGGACCAGCGACGGCCAGGAGAAATAACCGGAGGACGGAGCATGAAGAAAAACGACGTATTTACCGTGACCATTGAGGACATGGGCGAGGACGGGGCCGGGATCGGAAAAACCGACGGCTACACCTGGTTCATCAAGGACGCGCTCATTGGGGATGTGATCCAGGCGTCGGTGATGAAGATGAAGAAAAATTATGGCTTTGCCAGGCTGGTGAAGATCCTGGAGCCTGCGCCGGGACGGGTAGAGCCCCGGTGTCCGGTGGCCAGGGCCTGCGGCGGCTGTCAGCTCCAGGAGCTGGATTATAGGGAACAGCTCCGGTTCAAGGAGAGAAAGGTCTACAATCATTTAAAGAGGATCGGCGGCATGGACCGCCTGTTCCTGCCGGAGGACAGGGAAAAGGCCGCGGGCGTTTTGGATGCCGTGGTCAT
>NZ_JAXXBR010000073.1:0-3452 GCF_037242085.1 Alitiscatomonas sp.
GTCGGAGGTACTCACAGGAGCGCTGAAGGACAACGGCTGGGCCACTGTGGTGGGCACAAAGACCTTCGGAAAGGGCATTGCCCAGGGAATTTTTGACCTGCCCGACGGCAGCGCCTTAAAGCTCACAACGGCGTATTATTACGTTCCCTCCGGCGAATGCATCCATGAGGTGGGCATTGAGCCGGATCTTCTGGTGGAGCTGGACGAGGGCCTGGAGAGCATGATCGAGATCCCCAGGGACCAGGATAACCAGTTAAAGGCAGCCATGGACGTGGCTGTCAACGGGCTGGAGGAAGCGGAAAAGCGCGTGGAGGAATCCGCAGCGGCGCTGGAGGCTGAGGACAGCGCAGAGGAAGGAGCTGCCGGAGAGGGGCAGTAGGGAAAACAGGCAGGTATACTGCCGATGGAAACGGAGTATCCGGGCAGATAAAGAGAGTGCGGAGATCGCTGCAAAAGGAGGGTTTATCCCCTCTTCCAGCAGCGGTCTCCGCTTTTTTATGTGGATTTCTTCCTATTATATAGGCGCAGAAAAACAGGATATGCACAGATTGTAAAAATTGCGGAAAAGTGCTTGCATTTTAAAAGATTTTATGTTATGCTGTCAGAGCTGTGGCATGATAGCTAAGAAGCGTGAGGTTGCTGCCTGTAAATGGCAGGTTTTCCGTGGAGCGAATGTCAAGTTAGGAAACTGGCGACAAGTCACTGTACCAAATTAACAGCTGCTCTTGGTAAGGGGCAGTAACAACGTGTGGATCGGATGATACACACGAGACCGTGTACAGTCACCGCTTGTCGTACTTCGTTAAAAGTGCGAAAAGGAGGCGACTTTTTTTATGGCAAGTCAGGTTATGAGAATCACATTAAAGGCGTACGACCATCAGCTGGTTGATCAGTCCGCTGGAAAAATCATCGAGACAGTAAAAAAGACAGGATCTAAGGTGAGTGGACCGGTTCCGCTGCCGACCAAGAAAGAGGTTGTAACGATCTTAAGAGCTGTTCACAAGTACAAAGATTCCAGAGAGCAGTTCGAGCAGAGAACTCATAAGAGACTCATCGATATCACAAGCCCGAGCCAGAAGACCGTGGACGCTCTGTCCAGACTGGAAATGCCGGCAGGCGTGTTTATCGACATCAAGATGAAAAACAAATAAGATTTGTTTTTCCTGGAGCCTGAGAAGCAAAGAGCTTGAGCGGGCGGTCCCTGGGGAACGGCATGGAAAAAGCTGTCCGGGGAATGAACATGTTAATCCAGAATGGTTCTGATATAAAAGCAACACTTTCCTGAAAGGGAATCAACATCACCGAAAAAGCGGTGTCATAGTGTTCCACCTATGTTGGGCTGCTCTAGGATGAACGCGGGGCAAAGGCCCTGTGTTCCGCTGTAGATTAGTAACAGGAGGTAAAGAAATGAAGAAAGCGATTTTAGCTACAAAAGTCGGAATGACACAGATCTTCAATAACGAAGGCGTTCTTGTTCCGGTAACTGTTCTTCAGGCTGGACCGTGTGTAGTAACACAGGTTAAGACAGAAGAAAACGACGGCTACAAAGCTGTACAGGTTGGTTTTGTTGACAAGAGAGAGAAGCTTGTGAACAAGCCGGTAAAAGGCCATTTTGACAAGGCTGGCGTATCTTACAAGAGATATGTGAGAGAGTTCCGCTTTGAGAATGCAGAAGAGTACAATGTAAAGGACGAAATCAAAGCCGATATCTTCGCAGAGGGCGACAAGGTTGACGCAACAGCGATCTCCAAAGGTAAAGGTTTCCAGGGTGCTATTAAGAGATTAGGACAGCACAGAGGACCCATGGCTCACGGTTCCAAGTTCCACCGTCATCAGGGTTCCAATGGTTCCGCAACAACTCCGGGCCGCGTATTCAAGGGCAAAGGCATGCCGGGTCACATGGGTCATAAGAGAATCACAACCCAGAACCTGGAAGTTGTAAGAGTTGATGCAGAGCAGAATCTGATTCTTGTTAAGGGTGCAGTACCGGGCCCGAAGAAATCCTTAGTAACACTGAAGGAAACAGTAAAAGTTTCTAGGTAAGCTTTTACAGGAAAGGAGGAAACATAGAAATGGCAAACGTATCCGTATACAATATGGAAGGCAAAGAAGTTGGCACAATGGAATTAAACGATGCCGTATTCGGCGTTGAAGTGAACGAGCATCTCGTACACCTTGCCGTTGTAGCACAGCTTGCAAATAAACGTCAGGGAACACAGAAGGCTAAAACACGTTCCGAAGTTTCCGGCGGCGGAAGAAAACCGTGGAGACAGAAAGGAACCGGCCATGCAAGACAGGGTTCCACAAGAGCACCGCAGTGGACAGGCGGCGGCGTAGTATTCGCACCGACACCGAGAGACTACTCCATCCGTCTCAACAAGAAGGAGAAGAGAGCTGCTCTTAAGTCTGCTTTAACAAGCAGAGTAAACGACAACAAGTTCGTTGTAGTTGACGAGTTAAAGTTCGAGGAGATCAAGACAAAGAACTTCAAGAACGTAATGAACAACTTAAACGTATCCAAGGCACTGGTTGTACTTGCAGAGAACGATCAGAACGTAGTTCTTTCCGCAAGAAACATCCCGGAAGTAAGAACTTCCCTTGTTAATACACTGAGTGTGTATGACATTCTGAAATACAACACAGTAGTAGCCACCAAGGCTGCAGTAGCTTCTATCGAGGAGGTGTACGCATAATGGCAAATGTACAGTATTACGACGTAATCCTCAAACCGGTTGTAACTGAGAAGAGCATGAATGCTATGAGCGAGAAGAAATATACGTTCCTGGTTCATCCGGAAGCAAATAAGACCATGATCAAAGAGGCTGTTGAGAAGATGTTCCCGGGCACAAAGGTTGCTTCCGTAAACACCCAGAACCTCGACGGCAAGAATAAGAGACGCGGCATGATCGTTGGCAAGACTGCAAAGACAAAGAAAGCCATCGTAAAGCTGACCGCTGACAGCAAGGAGATCGAGATCTTCCAGGGATTATAAGCTGAAAGCGGCTTAGTGAATGCCCGCACCCTATGCGACAGAAAAGTCGCGACATGAAAAACAAGAAACGCCAGAGGGCGTTGAAAGGAGCAAATAATGGGAATCAAAACCTATAACCCATATACACCTTCCAGAAGAAACATGACTGGTTCCGATTTCTCTGAGATCACTAAAAAGTCTCCGGAGAAGGCACTTCTTGTTTCCTTAAAGAAGAACGCAGGCCGTAACAACCAGGGTAAGATCACTGTTAGACACCACGGCGGCGGAAGCAGAAGAAAATACAGAATCGTTGACTTCAAGAGAAATTCCAAAGATGGAATTCCGGCAACTGTAATCGGAATCGAGTACGATCCCAACAGAAGCGCAAACATCGCTCTGATCTGCTATGCAGACGGCGAGAAAGCATATATCCTTGCACCCCAGGACTTAACCGACGGAATGAAGGTTATGAGCGGCGAGA
>NZ_JAXXBR010000059.1:0-33389 GCF_037242085.1 Alitiscatomonas sp.
CTCTCCGCCTGGAGGCGCCACGGGCGTGGTGGGGACGCCGGCCAGGTCATTGTCCGGCCACACGGGCTCGCCGCCTGGAGGCGCCACAGGCGTGGTAGGAACACCTGAAATATCCGGCCATGCCGCTGCTGCGCCGGCATTCGTTTCTTCCGGGGCGGTTCCGGCCCCTTCTCTGGGAGTTCTGATCTCGTTGTTTTCTGGCATGAAAAAACCTCTGTGTTTTTTAATTTAAGATATGTAAAAAAAATTTTAAAGTTCCTGTTGACAAATCCGTAGACGTATGTTATTATAACTGAGGCTTAAGAAAACAACCTGCTGCTATAGCACAGTCGGTAGTGCGCATCCTTGGTAAGGATGAGGTCACCAGTTCGATTCTGGTTAGCAGCTCTCTTTAAAAGCCGTAAAAGCTTTCCGATCCGTCGGAAAGCTTTTTTTGTCGGGATCCGACACCGGCAGCACAAAAATAAAAGGAAAGAGGAAGGTACAATGAAGAAATCCTATGAAATGGACATGTGCAGCGGACCAGTCCTGGGAAAGATCCTGATCTATTCTTTTCCACTGATGCTGTCCGGCATCTTACAGCTTCTTTTTAACGCCGCAGACGTGATCGTCGTGGGCCGTTACGCGGGAAGCCAGTCTCTGGCGGCCGTGGGCTCCACAGGCGCTCTGATCAATCTGCTGATCAATGTGTTCATCGGTTTGTCCGTGGGAGTCAACGTGCTGGTGGCCCAGTATTACGGGGCAAAGAGAGATCAGGACGTTAATGAGACGGTCCACACAGCCGTAGCCATCAGTCTGCTGTCCGGCGTGTTCCTGGTGGCTCTGGGACTTCTTGTGACCCGGCCTCTCCTGGAGCTGATGGGCACTCCTGATGATGTGATCGATAAATCCGCCATTTATATGAAGATTTATTTCGCCGGGATGCCGGCCACCATGCTCTATAACTTCGGAAGCGCCGTTCTGAGGGCTGTGGGCGATACCAGGCGTCCCTTATATTTCCTTACGGCAGCCGGCGTGGTGAATGTGGTCCTGAATCTGTTTTTTGTTATTTCCCTGAATATGGATGTGGCCGGCGTTGCCCTGGCCACAGTGATCTCCCAGGTGATCTCTGCGGGCCTGGTATTCTGGTGCCTGGTAAAGAGCGAGGGCGCTTTAAAGCTCAGGATCCGGGATCTGCGGATCAGTAAGGTAAAGCTTAAGAGGATCGCCAAGATCGGTCTTCCTGCCGGGATGCAGGGCGCAGTATTCTCCATCTCCAATGTGCTGATCCAGTCGTCGGTCAACTCCTTCGGCTCCATCGCCATGGCGGGAAACACGGCCTCCCAGAATATCGAGGGCTTTATCTACAATGCCATGAATGCCATCTACCAGACGAACTTAAGCTTTACCAGCCAGAACTACGGCGGCCGGAAATATAAGAGGATCGGCCGGATCACCCTCACCTGCGTCGGCGTTGTGACTGCGGTGGGGCTGGGCATGGGCCTGGCGGCCTTTGCTGCCGGTGAGAGCCTGCTGCGGATCTATTCCTCGGATCCGGAGGTGATCCAGTTCGGCTTAAAGCGTATGGCGGTGTTTGGGACCACATACTTCCTCTGCGGCATCATGGATACCATGGTGGGCAGTATCCGGGGCCTGGGAAGCTCCGTGATCCCCATGTGCGTATCCATTATCGGTGTCTGCGGCCTGAGAGTCCTTTGGATCTTCACGGTTTTCCAGTGGAGCCGGAGCCTGACGACCCTGTACCTTTCCTATCCAGTGACCTGGGTGGTGACAGGGGCGGTCCACATCGCCTGCTTCCTGATGCTGAAAAGGAAGCTTCCCAAAGAGGATGGAGAGTAAAAAACACATTTTTTTCACAAATTTCCCCCTTGCCAGCAGCGGCAGGGGGGATTATAATTTCTATGATAGTTAACTAGTTAATTATTAATTGGTTAATCGACTGATGGAGGCTCTGCCGGAATAAAAGGAGGGAGACCATGGATCACAAGATCGTAGAAGCGTTCATGCGGGTGGGAAAATGCCACCGGACGCTTCTGGAGCACTACTTAAATAAGGACGGCCTGTACCGGGTCCAGCACCAGCTTCTGATGTGCGTCTATAAATATCCGGACGCATCCCAGAAGGAGCTGGCCAGGATCCAGAACGTGTCCACGGCAGCTGTTGCCGTGACCTTAAAGAAACTGGAAAAGGGCGGATATGTGGGACGGATCGTGGACCGGGATGATAACCGTTACAATAAGATACGGATCACGGAGAAGGGCCGGAAGGAAGTGGAGCGGAGCATCGACCTTTTTAAGCGGGTGGAAAAGGGAATGTTCGCAGGCTTTTCTTCTGAGGAAAAGGAGTGCTTTTACAGCTGTCTCCAGAAGCTTTCCGGAAATCTCGAGCAGATGCTCCAACAGGCAAAAAAGGAGGATTGGAACTGATATGAAGCGTTATAAGAAATACATCACCCCGTACCTGGGCGCTTTTCTCATGGGCCCCCTCATGATGCTCACAGAGGTGGCGGGCGAGGTGGCGCTGCCCAAGCTCATGTCCCTGATCATCAACAACGGCGTGGCCGGAAGAGATACGGGATATATTTTAAAAACAGGACTTCTGATGGCGGCAGTGGTGGTATGTATGGCAGTGGGAGGCATCCTGGGCTCCTATTTTGCGGCAAAGGCGTCCATAAACTTCACCACGGATCTGCGCAGGGACGTATTTAAAAAGGTCCAGCAGTTTTCCTTTGCCAACATAGACAGCTTCAGCACGGGCTCCCTGGTGACCCGCCTGACCAATGATATCCAGCAGGTGCAGAATGTACTGACCATGGGCTTAAAAATGGCCCTGCGGGCTCCTGGGATGTTTGTGGGGGCATTATTTATGGCCTTTATGATGAATGGAAGGCTGGCGGCTATCCTGCTGGTGGTGATCCCCATTCTTTCCCTGGCCATCGGGCTGATCTTGAAAACGGCCTTCCCGCGGTTTGAGGCCATGCAGAAAAAGCTGGACCGGCTGAATTCCGGGATCCAGGAATCCCTTACCAACGTGCGGGTGGTCAAGTCCTTCGTGCGGGAGGATTTTGAGATCGGGAAGTTTTCCGGCCTTAACCAGGATCTGAGGGACAGCGGAATGAGGGCGTTAAAGATCGTTATCGCCACCATGCCGGTGATGATGTTTGCCATGAACGTGACCACCCTGGCGGTGGTCTGGTATGGCGGAAACCTGATCATCGGAGGCTCCATGCCCGTGGGAGACCTGACGGCCTTTACCACCTACATCGTCCAGATCCTCATGTCCCTGATGATGCTTTCCATGGTATTTTTACAGAGTTCCAGGGCCAGGGCGTCCTTAAAGAGGATCACAGAGGTATTGGATACGGTGGTGGATCTTAACGATGACCAGGCGGCCAGAAAGGAACTGAGGGTGGAAAATGGAAGCGTGGAATTTAAAGACGTGTCCTTTGGTTATGGAAAGGGCGGCGACCGGGTCCTGGAGCACATAAGCTTTAAGGCGGAGCCGGGCCAGACCATCGGCATCATCGGAGCCACTGGAAGCGGGAAAACTTCCCTGGTGCAGCTGATCCCCAGGCTGTATGATGTGACAGAGGGAGCGGTCCTGGTGGACGGAGTGGATGTGAGGGATTATTCCCTTAAAAACCTGAGGAATGGTGTTGGCATGGTACTGCAGAAAAACGTGCTTTTTTCCGGGACCATTGAGGAAAACCTCCGGTGGGGAGACGAGGACGCCTCCCGGGAAGAACTTGTGAAGGCGGCAGTGAACGCCCAGGCTGACGGCTTTGTGACGGCCTTTAAGAACGGCTATCACACAGAGATCGGCCAGGGCGGGGCCGGTGTGTCCGGCGGCCAGAAGCAGAGGCTCTGTATTGCCAGAGCCCTTCTTAAGAAGCCGAAGATCCTGATCCTGGACGATTCCACCAGCGCCGTGGATACGGCCACAGAGGCGGCGATCCGGGAAAGCTTTAAAAATGAATTAAAGGATACCACCAGGATCATCATCGCCCAGAGGATCTCTTCAGTCCAGGACGCAGACAGGATCCTGGTGCTGGACGACGGAAAGATCATCGGCTCAGGCACCCATGAGGAGCTTTTAAGGACATGCCGGGCCTATGAGGAAATCTATGTGACCCAGACTGGAGAAAATAGAGCAGAGGAGGCGGAAGCATGAGCAGCGTACTGAGAGCAGAACGGGAGAAGAGCTTAAGACGGCGTTACGGCAGCCGGACCGCCCAGAGGCCTGTCCATGGGCATGGCCCCGGTCCCGGAGGCCCCAGAGGGGGCGGCAATGCCCGGGGAGGCGGACAGCCCAGGGAGATGAAGGCAGTATTAAAGCGGCTTATGGCTTATCTGGAGCAGGACAGGCTGAAAATGGGGCTGGCATTTTTCTGCGTCCTTGTCAGTACTGTAACATCCCTGGCCGGCGCTTATATGCTGCGGCCCATCATCAACCAGTTTATCGCTCCTGCGGACGGAAGCGCAGGGAGCGTTTCTGGTCTGGCAGGGGGACTGGCGGTCATGGCGGCCGTATACATGGCCAGTGTGGCCGCCAGCTATCTCCAGTCCAGGATCATGCTGGACGTGGCCCAGGATGCCCTCCTGCGGATCCGGGGCGACCTGTTTTCCAGGATGCAGAGGCTGCCGGTGCGGTTTTATGATACCAGCAGCAGCGGAGATCTGATGAGCCGGTTCACCAACGACGTGGACACCATAGGAAATATGCTGAGCAGCACCCTGGTGCAGCTTTTCTCCGGGGCACTGAGCATTGTGGGAACCCTGGGGCTCATGCTGTATACAAACGTGTATCTGACGGTGATCACCCTTGTGCTGATCCCTCTGATGCTGAAGGCCGGAGGGGCCGTGGCCTCCCGGAGCCAGAAATATTTCAATGCCCAGCAGTCAGCCCTGGGAGCCTTAAACGGTTATATTGAGGAGACCATTTCCGGCCAGAAGGCGGTGAAGGTGTTCTGCCATGAGGACGTGGCGGAGGAGGAGTTTGAGATCTTAAACAGTGATCTGAAGGATAAGCAGATCCGCGCCCAGTTCCTGGGCGGGATGATGGGGCCGGTGATGAACAATCTGAGCCAGATCAACTACGTCCTGACGGCCTGTGTGGGCGGCCTCCTGTGCGTTATAAGGAATTTTGACGTGGGCGGCCTCACCGTGTTCTTAAACTTCTCCAGACAGTTTTCCAGACCGGTCAACGAGATCTCCATGCAGGTTTCCAACGTGTTCTCGGCCCTGGCCGGCGCGGAGCGTGTTTTTGCGGTGATGGATGAGGAGCCGGAGCCGGAGGACGATCCGGATGCCGTTTCCATGGAAGGGATGAAGGGCCATGTTTCCCTGGAGCATGTGTATTTCGGATACGATCCCGGGAAGCTGATCTTAAAGGACATCAGCCTCTACGCCAGACCGGGACAGAAGATCGCCTTTGTGGGCTCCACCGGGGCTGGAAAGACCACCATCACCAACCTGCTGAACCGGTTTTACGATATCCAGTCCGGCTCCATCACCATCGACGGCGTGGACGTGCGCCATATAAAGCGGGAGGAGCTGCGGAGGAACATTGCTGTGGTGCTCCAGGATACCCATCTGTTTACGGGAACGGTCATGGAAAATATCCGGTACGGACGGCTGGACGCCTCGGATGAAGAGGTGATCCAGGCGGCGAAAACGGCGTCGGCCCATTCCTTTATCATGCGTCTTCCCGAGGGCTATGATACGGTACTGGAAAGCGACGGAGCCAATCTGAGCCAGGGCCAGCGCCAGCTTTTAAATATCGCCCGGGCGGCGGTCTCCAGGGCTCCCATCCTGATCCTGGACGAGGCCACAAGCTCCGTGGATACCAGGACGGAGAAGCACATCGAGCGGGGCATGGACCGGCTCATGGCGGACCGGACCACCTTTGTCATCGCCCACCGGCTCTCCACCGTGAGGAACGCCAACGCCATCATGGTGCTGGAGAACGGAGAGATCATCGAGCGGGGGGACCACGACGATCTTTTAGCCCAGAAGGGACGGTATTACAGCCTGTATACGGGCAGGGCAGAACTGGAATAAACCTGAACATGGACTTAACATTTTTAAGCGCAGACTTAAGATTGTTAAGTCCATGGCCTTTGATTTTGCATTTTTTTAAGTACAAGGGCCTAAATCTTACGATTTTGTTAATATGCAAAGGGTTTACTAATTGTACATCTTATTGAAATATGCTATACTAAAGTCTGATGGTATTACGAATATTTAGAGAAAGAAGGTTTGTTAAATGGGTCTGAGCACATTTATAGGCGGCGTTCATCCTTATGAGGGAAAAGAACTGTCTTCCGATAAGCCGATTCAGGTGATCCAGCCGAAAGGCGAGCTGGTATTCCCTTTTTCCCAGCATATCGGCGCTCCTGCAAAACCGCTGGTGGCCAAGGGCGACACTGTTTTGGCAGGCCAGAAGATCGCAGAGGCCGGCGGCTTCATTTCTGCCAATGTGATCTGTTCTGTATCCGGGACCGTAAAGGGGATCGAGCCCCGTCTCATGGCCAACGGCAGCATGGTGCAGTCCATTATCGTTGAAAATGACGGAGAGTATAGGACCGTGGAGGGCTTTGGCCAGAAGCGGGATTACACAGCTCTCTCCAAACAGGAGATCCGCGACATCGTAAAGGAAGCCGGTATCGTGGGCCTGGGAGGCGCGGGATTCCCCACCAACGTCAAGCTGGCTCCGAAAAACGAAGAGGAGATCGATTACGTGATCGTAAACGGCGCAGAGTGTGAGCCGTATCTGACCTCGGACTACCGGGTCATGTTAGAACAGCCGGAGAAGGTCGTTGGAGGCCTTAAGGTGATCCTCCAGCTGTTTGATAAGGCAAAGGGCGTCATCGGCATCGAGGAAAACAAGCCGGAGGCCATCCGGATCCTGTCTGAGCTTGTAAAGGATGAGCCCAGGATCGAGGTGTGCACCTTAAAGACCAAGTATCCCCAGGGCGGCGAGCGCTTCCTGATTTATGCCGTCACCGGAGGCCGTGAGATCAATTCCACCATGCTCCCGGCAGATGCAGGCTGCATCGTGGACAACATCGACACGGTGGTGTCTATTTATAATGCTGTGTGTGAGACCACGCCGCTGATCCGGAGGATCATCACGGTCACAGGCGACGCCATCCGGGAGCCCAGGAACTTCGAGGTACGGCTGGGCACCAACTACCAGGAGCTGATCGAGGCGGCCGGCGGCTTTAAGGAAGAGCCGGAGAAGGTCCTTTCCGGCGGTCCCATGATGGGCCAGGCGCTTTTCTCCTACGATATCCCGGTGATGAAGACCTCATCGGCCCTCACCTGCCTTACAAAAGACCAGGTGGCAGCCAATGCTGAAACGGCCTGTATCCGCTGCGGACGCTGCGTGGACGTATGTCCCGGACGGGTGGTGCCGCAGATGTTAATGACGGCCGCGGAGCATCACGATCTGGCAGCCTTTGAAAAATTAAACGGTATGGAGTGCTGTGAGTGCGGCTCCTGTACCTTTATCTGCCCGGCCCACAGACCCCTTACCCAGGCATTTAAGGAAATGCGTAAGGCTGTGATGGCTGAGAGAAAAAAGAAAGCGTAGGAGGTGGAAGAAATGAGTAAATTACTGAATGTATCATCATCGCCTCATGTACGCAGCAGCGTGTCCACACAGAATCTGATGTATGACGTGGCCATCGCCATGCTCCCGGCCACCATCTGGGGCGTGATGCAGTTTGGATTCTATTCCCTGCTGGTGGTTGCGGCGACGGTGCTGTCCTGTGTCCTGAGTGAGTATGTGTTTGAGACACTGATGAAAAAGCCCATCACCATCAGCGACGGCAGTGCCCTGGTAACAGGTATGATCCTGGGCCTTAATATGCCCCCGACGATCCCCTTATGGATCCCGGTGCTGGGCGGTATGTTTGCCATCATTGTCGTAAAGCAGCTTTACGGCGGCCTTGGCCAGAACTGGATGAACCCGGCCCTGGCAGCAAGATGCTTCCTTCTGATCTCATTTGCAGGCTCCATGACCCGGTTCACGGATCCTGTGACAGACGCTGTGGCGGGAGCTACTCCCCTGGCAGTGATCAAGGCCGGCGGCGAATATGACCTGATGAGCATGTTCATCGGCAAGATCCCGGGAACCATCGGTGAGGTATCCGTTATCGCCCTTCTGATCGGTGCGGCGTACCTTCTGGTGAGAAAGGTGATCTCCATCCGGATCCCCGCTACATATATCCTGACCTTCGCTGTGTTCGCATTTATCTTCGGACGGCAGGACATGGGCTATGTGCTGGCGGAGCTCTGCGGCGGCGGCCTGATCTTCGGCGCATTCTTCATGGCTACGGATTATGTCACAAGCCCCATCACTCCCAGAGGCCAGATCATTTTCGGCGTATGTCTTGGTATCCTCACAGGGCTTTTCCGTATCTTCGGCGGCAGCGCAGAGGGCGTTTCCTATGCGATCATCTTCTGCAATATGCTGGTTCCGCTGATCGAGAGGGTAACGATCCCGACAGCATTCGGCAAAGGGGGTAAGAAACATGGCGGCAAGTAAATCCGGTTTTATGAAAGATGCCCTGATCCTGTTCGCGATCACTCTGATCTCCGGCGTCTGCCTGGGCTTTGTCTACGACATCACCAAGGCGCCCATCGAACGGGCCACCATCGAGGCAAACAACAGAACGTATAAAGAGGTGCTTTCCACCGCAGCAGAATTCTCCGAGGTGGAGGGCTCTGCCGAAAAGATCGCTGTTCTGACAGAAAGCGGCGAGCTGGAGGGACTGGGCTACGGCAGCGTTGCCATCGAGTCCGTCCTTGAAGGAAAGGACGAGAGCGGAGCCGTCACCGGCCATGTCATCAACTCCCTTTCCAACAACAGCTACGGAGGAGCCGTGAAGATCTCCGTGGGCTTTGATGCAGACGGAGCCATCACCGGCGTGGGGATCCGTGAGATCAACGATACCCCGGGCCTTGGCTTAAAGGCAAAGGAGGCGGGCTTCCGGGACCAGTATGTGGGAAAGAACGCAGATTCCTTAACGGTCACAAAGACTGGAGCCTCTGAAGACAATGAGATCGATGCCATCAGCGGCGCCACCGTTACTTCGAATGCAGTGACAAACGCAGTGAATGCAGCCTTATATTACCTGCATAACTGCATGAACTAGGAGGTGGGGATTCATGAATAAATGCACAGAACGTCTATATAACGGTATTATCAAGGAAAACCCGACCTTCATCCTGATGTTAGGTATGTGTCCGACCCTGGCGACCACCACATCGGCCATCAACGGACTGGGTATGGGCCTTTCCACCACAGCGGTACTGATGTTTTCCAACCTGATCATTTCTCTTCTGAGAAAGATCATTCCGGACCGGGTGCGTATTCCGGCCTTCATCGTGATCGTGGCCAGCCTGGTTACCATCGTACAGCTCTTAATGCAGGGCTACGTTCCGTCCCTGTACGCATCCCTGGGCATCTATATCCCGCTGATCGTGGTAAACTGCATCATCCTTGGCCGCGCCGAGTCCTACGCCTGCAAGAACGGCCCGGCCGAGTCCTTCTTTGACGGTCTTGGAATGGGCCTGGGCTTTTCCCTGTCCCTGACAGTCATTGGAATGTGCCGTGAGCTCATCGGTGCAGGAGCCGTATTTGGCCATGTGATCATTCCGGAGCAGTTCCATATCTCCATCATGATCCTGGCTCCAGGAGCTTTATTTACCCTGGCCATGCTTTCTGCACTCCAGAACAAGCTCCGTCTTCCCAGCGCCACCAACGGCGACGCTCCCAGGTCTGACCTGGCCTGCGGCGGTGACTGTCTCCATTGTTCCGGCTGCACGGGCATGACGAACCATGCAGTGCTGGCAGAGAAAAAGGCAGAAGCGGCGGCAGCAGCAGCGGCAGCCAAAAAGGCGGCGGCAGAGAAGGCACTGGCAGCGAAAAAGGCCGCTGAAGAAGCAAAAGCGGCAGACGCAGCAAAGAAAGAAAATTAAGGAGGAAGTGGAGTAATGAAAGAACTATTATTGATCGCCATCGGCTCCGCCCTGGTAAATAACGTTGTATTAAGCCAGTTCCTCGGTCTTTGCCCGTTCCTTGGCGTATCCAAGAAAACGGAGACTGCGGCCGGTATGGGCGCTGCGGTCGTATTCGTTATCACCATCGCATCGGCCTGTACCAGCCTGATTTATGACTTTGTGCTGGTAAAGCTGGGGATCGAGTATCTCCAGACCATCGTATTTATCCTTGTGATCGCCGCTCTGGTACAGTTCGTTGAGATGTTCTTAAAGAAGAACATGGTGAGCCTTTACGAGGCCCTGGGCGTATACCTGCCTCTGATCACCACCAACTGCGCCGTTTTAGGCGTGGCCCTGACCAATGTGCAGGAGAAATATAACTTTGTTGAGAGCGTTGTCAATGGTATCGGCGTTTCTGTTGGATTTACGATCGCCATCGTCCTGCTTTCCGGTATCCGTGAAAAGATCGAGTATAACGATGTGCCCCATTCTTTCCAGGGATCTCCCATCGTTCTGATCACAGCAGGCCTGATGTCCATCGCATTCTTCGGATTCTCCGGTCTGATTTAAGGAGGGGCGAGGGATGAATATTACAGGTATTATCATCGCGGCCGCCGTGGTCGGTATCGTCGGTATCGTCATCGGTATTCTTCTGGGGATCGCCAGTGAGAAATTCAAGGTCGAGGTGGATGAGAGAGAGATCCTTGTACGTGCAGAGCTTCCGGGCAATAATTGCGGCGGCTGCGGATATGCAGGCTGCGACGCCCTGGCCAAGGCCATTGTGGAAGGTAAGGCAAAAGTAAACCAGTGTCCGGTGGGCGGCGCTTCAGTGGGCGATAAGATCGCGGCCATCATGGGCGTGGAAGCCGGCGCTGCGGAAAAGATGGTGGCCTTTGTAAAATGTAAGGGCACCTGCGATAAGGCAAACGTCCAGTATAATTACTACGGTATGGATGACTGCGTAAAGATCGCCGCAGCCGTTCCGGGAGCCGGAGATAAGGCATGCTCTTATGGCTGTCTGGGCTCCGGAAGCTGTGTAAAGGCCTGTCAGTTTGACGCCATCCATATCGTGGACGGCGTGGCTGTGGTCGATAAGGAGAAATGCGTGGCCTGCGGCGCCTGTGCGGCCGTATGTCCCCGCCATCTGATCGATCTGGTGCCCTATAAGGCAGAGCATCTTGTTCAGTGTAATTCCCACGATAAGGGCGCTGATGTAAAGAAAAAATGCGACGCCGGATGCATCGGCTGTACCCTGTGTACGAAGCAGTGCGAAGCCGACGCCATCCATATGGACAACAATGTGGCTGTTATTGATTATGAAAAGTGCACCAACTGCGGAAAGTGCGCGGAGAAGTGTCCGGCGAAGGTGATCTTATAGCTGGACAGAGGCTGGCAGAATCAGATAGTATGACGAAAAGGGCGTTCCTGGCGGGCGTCCTTTTTTCATTCCCGAATGCATTTTATACCACACCACAAGAATACAGCGGACGGTGCCGAATGATGTAAAAATAGGAGCAGCTCCGAAGGGCTGCTCCTAAATGGTATTTGCAGTATCATCCTGGTTTGCTGGTTAGAACAACTCTACACGACCAAGCAGCAGGTCAATCAGATTGCAATGGAAGATTCCGTTGTCATCATAGAAGTTATGAGGGATATCCATGCGAACGATGATTTTTTTGAAAAAGTCTTTTGTTAGGATTAACGATGCAAACTCAGAGGATTCCTTTTTATCCGCATCCATCTGGAAAGCTGACTGGATGTAGATTTTTTTATCCGCATCATTTACAACGAAGTCAATTTCTTTTTGCGTATTTGCACCGCCGGTACGATCCGTTACAACACCAACATCAACGGAATAGCCTCTGCGCAGAAGTTCGTTGTAGATGATGTTTTCCATAATGTGGCCGGGATCGTATTGACGATAGTTCAATCGGGCATTACGGAGGCCGATATCTGTATAATAGTATTTGTTTGGATATTTGAAATAGGTCTTTCCTTTCACATCATAGCGCTTTGCCATGGAAATGAGGAACGAATCGATGATGTGCTGCACATAGTTGGAAACCAGAGTGGAGTTGACCTTTTCGTTCTTCATACTGGTCAGTGCATTGGCTATATTCGTAGGATTGGTCAGAGAACTGATAGTATACCGCGATTTTCTCAAATTATCAACAGAACCGTAGAAAGTTCATAATAAAGTTACGACATTTGCGTCGCAAGTATAAGGCCGATCCTTAGATCCCGTCCGGGATAGTGTCGTCGATCTACACTTCACGCTTCGGTTTTGCCATTCCGTGATATTGTTTATGGCATTCCCAAAGGTCCGGTAATAAGCCAGACGGTATCGGCCACTGCGTTTTTTTTGTGTTCCGCAGCTTCAAAGTGAAATCCACAGAAAACTGTAAATAAAATTTAAAGCATCCGGACAGCAGATCCGGTATAATGAAAATAGAAGAAGGTCGCGCATATGCAAAAGAAAGGAGAGAAGACCATGAAACGGGAGGAATGGAAGAGAAGCTATAAAAGGATCTGCTGTCTGCTGGCTGCCATCGGAGCAGGGACTGCGCTTTGCGGATGCAGCCCGGAAAACGGCACACAGGCCGTAAGACGCCTGGCAGAGGTCCGGTTCCCGGCGGAGCCGGTGTATAAAAGTGATGAGGAACGATGGGAGGCAGAGCGGAATCAAAGCCTCCCGGAAGCCTTCCTGGCTGCGTATTCAGATTTTTCCTATGGAACAGCCGCAGAGCTCCTTAAGGACAAAAAGGAGAATACAGCCTATTCACCCCTGGGCCTTTATTACGCCCTGGCGGCAGCGGCCCAGGGAGCTGAGGGAAAAACCAAAGAGGAGTTCCTGTCCCTTCTGGGATATGACAGCGTCCGGGAGCTGGCAAAGGACTGCAAAAGCTCCTTTGAGATCCTTTATCACGTGCCCAATAAGAAAAACAGGACAGGAGCCGGAGAGGAGCCCCATACCTCGTCTCTTTATTCCCTTCAGATCGCCAACTCCCTGTGGGCCGACGACAGCCTTCCTTTAAAGGAAGCATTTGCCGGACGGCTTTCGGAATATTTCTATACGGACGTGTTCCAGGGGGATCTCCAGAGCGGAGAGGCTGGAGAGGCCATGGCCGGCTGGGTGAAGGAGCGCACGGGAGGACTGATCCAGCCGGAGCCGGCTCCTCTTCCGGAAAATGTGCAGCTTTCTTTAAGGAATACCATTTATTTTTACGATCAGTGGCAGGACCGGTTTTCTCCGGAGGCCACAGAGGAGGATGTGTT
The DNA here is from genome assembly GCF_037242085.1 of Alitiscatomonas sp. NCBI lineage: Bacteria > Bacillati > Bacillota > Clostridia > Lachnospirales > Lachnospiraceae > Alitiscatomonas > Alitiscatomonas sp. The sequence goes on from NZ_JAXXBR010000059.1 coordinate 13,284, forward strand.
TTATACGGATGACGGACAGGAGATCATCTGTGATTTTATGAACCGGGAAAACGGTTCTGCTGGCTTTCGGAAAGGGGAAAACTTTACTGCCTCAGAGCTGGCTTTGAAAAACGGAGCCATGGTATTCGTTCTGCCGGATGAGAACGTCGGTGTCCAGGAGCTGGTCCAGTCGGAAGAAACCCTGAGGGAGGCCCTTTCCGGGACCAATGGCCAGAGCGTGGGAGAGGTGGTCTGGAAGGTACCGAAATTCTCTTACGGGTATAAGGCGGAGGGGATGAAGGAAATGCTCCAGACCCTGGGATTAAATGAGGCCTTTGGGGAAAGCGCAGATTTTTCCGGGATCTCAGACCAGAAGCCCCTGGGGCTTTCAGACGTTGTCCAGGAGGTACATATCGGCATCGATGAAAACGGTGTGGAGGCGGCAGCGTTTACAGAGATCCTATGGGCAGGAGCCGCCCTTCCCCAGGGCCGGGCCGAAATGATCTTAAACCGGCCGTTCCTCTATGCAGTAAAAAATAAAGGCCAGATCCTGTTTGTGGGGATCTGCCAGGATCCGGTTCCGTAAAAAGAAACGTGCAGAAATCCGGATACAGATAAAAATGCGCCCCGGCTGCTTCAGATCACTGAAGGGCTGGGGCGCATTTTATATCTGCTTTTACATGTATCCGGGTCCCACAGGGATGTAGATATCATCCAGCGGTGAGCTGGGGATAAAGGGAGCGGTGGTCTCCGGAACAGTTTCGTTGTCGGGGGCTGCGGTCTCGTTTTCCGAGGGCAGCACCACAGCAGACTGGGTATGGACTGTACACGGTCCGGGCATTGCGTACCGGGAGTCGTCGGTGCCGCCGGATTCTCCCTCCGGCGTTACCAGTACAGTCCGGCTGTGCCTGGATTCCAGCGGACAGAATTCCGTGGGAAGCCCGCCGGATTCGCCGCAGACGGTGATGGCCACATGGTGGTCACAGACCTGGGTGGGAACGGTACCCTTGGCAAAATACTCGGTATAAACGGCGCTTCCTCTGGGATCTGCTTCACAGACACCGGGGTTTGGAAGCATTCCGGACTTCCGGCACACGCTGGCGGTCTCAATTGAGTCGGGAACCGGGAAGCCAGTGTCTGCCAGTCCCTCGTGGGCACGGGCCATGATCTGCTTCCAGATCCGTTTGTGGTAGGAAGTGCTGCTCCCGATGGCCGAGATCTTCTGGTTATCATCGCAGCCGGACCAGATGCCGGCGGTATAGTACGGCGTATAGCCCACGAACCAGATATCCACATTGCTGGTGGTCGTACCGGATTTTCCTGCATTGGACATGCCTGGGATATTGGCCGGAACGCTGGTGGAATTCAGGCTGACGCCGGGAGAGGCGTACATGCGGCTGCTTTCCATGGACTCTGCCAGGGCGTCGGTCAGAAGAAAGGCCGTAGAATCCTTGAGGACCCGTTTGGTCTGTGGCTCATTTTCCAGAAGGACCTTTCCATTATGATCCAGGATCTTTGTGAAGAAAACGGGCTTCGTATAGATCCCGCCGTTGGCGATGGCCGCATAAGCGCCGGTGAGCTCCAGGTTGGAAACTCCCTTGGTGATGCCGCCCAGGGGCGTGGCTGCGTTATAATCTGTTTCTGTCAGGGAGGTGATCCCAAAATTCCGGGCATATTCCACTCCCAGCTGGGGTGTCACTGTCTCCATCATACAGCGGACGGCTACGATATTCATAGAATAAACGATACCGTCGCGGATGGTGCTGTAACCCATATAGCCCTTCTTTGCATACCAGTTCCGGAAGGTCTTCTGTCCCACCGTATAGGGGGCGTCATAGTAAACAGTGCTCAGGGTGGCTCCGCAGGTATCCAGAGCCGGGGCAAAGGCGGTCAATACCTTAAAGGTGGAGCCCGGCTGGCGCAGGGTGTTGGTGGCACGGTTCAAGGAAAGACTGATCTCCTTGGTTCCGCGCCCTCCATTGACAGCCTTCACATAGCCGGTGTGCTGGTCCATAAGGACAAAGGAAACCTGGGGCTGTAAAATGTAGTAGACCACCTCTCCCAGGACCGTATCGCCCTCTTTTGTCATAGCGGACTTATAGGCGGCGATGGCTTCGTCCGCCTCCTCCTTGGTTTTGAACAGGCCGTCGTAGGAGGCCTGTCCCAGATCCGTCCGGTAATACGTCTTCATGGTCTCGTCAGAATAGTTGGTGACAGTCTCATCCTCATGCTGGATGGAAAGACGGTAATCGACGGAGTAGTACACCACGTCATAATTATCCGGGTTGTTGACCTCCTCGTCCACAATGGCCTGGAGATCCGGGTCCTGGGTGGTATAGATGGAAAGTCCTCCGGCATACAGAAGATTGGAGGCCTGGGATTCTGTGTAGCCCAGCTTCTCCTGGAGAGCCGTCATGACCTGCTCGGTCAGCTCGTCCGTAAAATAGGAATAGGGGTTCTGGCTTTCCTGGGTCACCAGATCCACATTCTGGATCCTGGAGTAGACGTCGTCGGCCAGGGCCTCCTCCTGGTCTTCCTTGGAGATCTTTCCCTGTTCATACATATACTGGAGGATCACCCGCCGCTTTTCCTCGTTGTTTTTTTGCCCTTTTTCCGACAGAGGATTGTATTTGGTAGGGTTCTGGGTGATACCGGCAATGACTGTGGCCTCGGAAAGGGTCAGGTCAGAAACGTCCTTCCCAAAGTACCGCTTGGCGGCGGATTTCACACCCAGGGTGTTATTTCCCAGGTTAATGGTGTTTAAATAGTTTTTGAGGATGATCTCCTTGTCCATGATCTTTTCCAGCTGGAGGGCCAGATACTGCTCCTGGAGCTTTCTTTCCAGCTTTTCACCGAAGGAATCCTCGTTTCCGCCGGCGAAAATATTGTTTTTGATCAGCTGCTGGGTCAGGGTGCTGCCGCCGCCGGCGGGATTGTTGGTCAGGATCCCCACGGCCGCACGGATCATGGAACGCAGGTCCACGCCGTGATGGGACCAGAAACGGGAATCCTCAATGGCTACAAAGGCATCGATCAGGCATTGGGGCAGCTCTTCGTATGTGGCCTCCAGACGGTTGGATCCGGACTTCACCAGAGTCTCCGTCAGATTGCCCTTGCTGTCATAAACCATGGTCGCGTACCCGCTGGGTTCAATGCTTGCCACGTCGATCTCCGGCGCAGCGTCGATGATCCCTTTAAAGATACCGTAGCCCAGGCTCGCAGAAAGTATGATTCCCACAGTAAAAAGGACCAGAACCAGCTTCACAAGCCATAGGACCAGCTTGGATGCGACTTTCTGGGCTTTTGAACTGGACCTCTGCAGCTTTCTGGCTACTTCGTTTTTTCCATAATTCATTCAGGAAGCCTCCTTTATATTTCCCCATTATAACAAACTTCTCCAGAATAATAAATACCTATTGTGGAAAAGTTTTGTTTGTATTATGATATTTTTGACGGTAAAGTGGGGAATCAGTAAGAAAAAATTACGGATTTAGAAATAAATGACACAAGGGAGGGCACTGTATGGCAGATCGTTACAAGATCCTTTATGAGGGCGGAGAGGGTGAAACAGAGGTAAAAAAATCCCGGTTCATCGCCACCACAAGACCCGTAAAGTCCGAGGAGGAGGCGGTAAGCTTTATCGCGGAAATGAAAAAGAAATACTGGGACGCGTCCCATAACTGTTCGGCCTTTACCATCGGAAGGAACCATGAGCTGACCCGCTGCAGCGACGACGGAGAGCCGGCCCAGACGGCAGGACGTCCCATGCTGGACGTGCTTCTGGGAGAGGATGTCCATGACCTCTGCGTGGTGGTCACCCGCTATTTCGGGGGAACCCTCCTGGGGACCGGGGGACTGGTGCGCGCTTATTCGGGAGCTGTGAAGGAAGGCCTTTTAAACAGCCAGATCGTAGAGAAGTTCCGCGCATACCAGATGGATGTAAGGACCGGATATACGGGCGTTGGGAAGATCCAGTATATCCTCGCCCAGGAAAATATAACAGTCATGGACAGTATCTATACGGACCAGGTGGAATTTAAGCTTCTGGTGCCAGTAGAGCGTTATGAAGACCTGGAGAAGCAGCTCATTGAGGGGACCAACGGCGGCGCCAGGCTGGAAAAGGGAGACGAGATCTGGTACGGTATATTAAATAAGGAAGTAATTTTGTTTGAAGAATAAGATTTGATTGCATTTTACCGCTTATGATGCTATAATCGAGAGTCGGTAAATCAGTTTTGAGTCAGGAAAGAGGAGTTTTATGAAGATCAAACGCGAGGATATCAGAAACATAGCGATCATTGCCCATGTAGACCACGGCAAGACCACTCTGGTGGATCAGCTTCTGCGCCAGAGCGGCGTGTTCCGCGCCAACCAGGAAGTGGTGGAGCGCGTCATGGACTCCAATGACATTGAGAGAGAGCGCGGTATCACGATCCTTTCTAAGAATACCGCAGTATTTTATAAAGGTGTAAAGATCAATATCATCGACACGCCAGGCCATGCCGATTTCGGCGGCGAGGTAGAGCGTGTCCTTAAGATGGTGGACGGCGTGGTCCTGGTGGTGGACGCCTTTGAAGGGCCCATGCCCCAGACAAAATTCGTGCTCCAGAAGGCCCTGGAGCTGGATCTGCACGTCATCGTCTGCATCAATAAGATCGACCGTCCCGAGGCAAGACCGGCGGACGTGATCGACGAGACCCTGGAGCTTTTCATGGATCTGGACGCCTCCGACGAGCAGTTAGACTGCCCCTTTGTATATGCGTCTGCCAGGGCCGGCTTTGCAAAAAAAGAGCTGGATGATCCGGAAGTGGATATGAGCCCGTTATTTGAAACGATCATCAGCTATATCCCGGCTCCGGAGGGAGATCCGGAGGCTGATACCCAGCTTCTCATCAGTACCATCGACTATAACGAGTACGTGGGCCGGATCGGGATCGGAAAGATCGACAACGGTTCCCTGCGGGTAAATCAGGACTGCGTCATCGTAAACCATCATGACATGGACAAGAGACGGAGAGTGAAGATCGGAAAGCTGTATGAGTTTGACGGCCTGAACCGGGTGGAGGTCCAGAGTGCAGAGATCGGCTCCATCGTGGCTGTGTCCGGTATCCCGGATATCCACATCGGAGACACCATCTGTTCTCCGGAAAATCCGGTGGCGATCCCGTTCCAGAAGATCTCTGAGCCCACCATTTCCATGAACTTCATGGTAAACGACAGTCCCCTGGCCGGCCAGGAGGGGAAATTCATCACCTCCCGCCATATCCGGGAGCGTCTGTTCCGGGAGCTGAATACAGATGTGAGCCTGCGTGTGGAGGAGACGGATTCCGCCGACTGCTTTAAGGTTTCCGGCCGCGGCGAGCTGCATCTGTCCGTCCTCATTGAGAACATGCGCCGGGAGGGCTTCGAGTTTGCGGTCAGCAAGGCAGAGGTGATCTATAAATACGATGAGAGAAACAGAAAGCTGGAGCCCATGGAACTGGCCTATGTGGACGTTCCGGAGGAGTATTCCGGTTCCGTGATCCAGAAGCTCACCAGCAGAAAGGGAGAGCTTCAGGGCATGAGCCCGGCCAACGGCGGATATACCAGACTGGAATTTTCCATCCCATCCAGAGGCCTCATCGGCTACCGCGGCGAGTTTATGACCGATACCAAGGGAAACGGTATCTTAAATACCATCTTCGACGGCTATGCGCCGTTTAAGGGCGAGCTGAATTACAGAAAGAACGGCTCCCTGATCGCCTTCGAGGCCGGTGAATCCATCACCTACGGCCTGTTCAACGCCCAGGAGAGAGGAAACCTCTTCATTGGGCCAGGCGTTAAGGTCTACTCCGGCATGGTGGTGGGAGAGTGCCCCAAGGCCGAGGATATTGAGCTGAACGTATGCAAGACAAAGAAGCTGACCAACACGCGTTCCTCCAGCTCCGACGAGGCTCTTAAGCTGACTCCGCCCAAGGACATGAGCCTGGAGCAGTGCCTGGATTTTATCGACACCGACGAGCTCCTGGAGGTAACACCTAAAAACTTAAGGATCAGAAAGAAGATCCTGGATCCCACCCTGAGAAAGAGGGCCATGATCAGCAAGAAAAACCAGTAATCGGATACAAAAAGAAAATGGCGGAAAACGCCGGAAGGAACCGGGGGCATGTTTCTGTGGAACCACAGGGACATCCCCGGTTTTTATACTGAAAACAGGGGAGAGCATTATGATACAGATTCTTGTGAGCGCCTGTCTTACAGGCGAGAACTGCAAGTGGGATGGAGGAAATAACAGAAATGAAGCGCTTCTGGATTTTATGGAGCGAATGAAGGGAAAGGCAGAATTCCATCCGGTCTGCCCGGAGCAGCTGGGAGGGCTTTCCACCCCGAGACCGGCTTCTGAGGTGCGGGAGAACGACGGAGTCGTTGTCAATACAGAGGACAGGAATGTGACTGCTGAATTTCTCCTGGGAGCGGATCTGGCGTTAAGAGAAGCAAAAAAATATGGCTGCACCATCGCCATTTTAAAAGAAAAAAGCCCCTCCTGCGGATGCAGCGGCATCTATAACGGCAGCTTTTCCCATACCCTGATCCCGGGTATGGGAAAAACCGCGGCCCTTTTATCCGGATATGGGATCCGGGTGGTGGGCGAATCCCAGATCGGAGAGCTGGAAAAGGAGCTGCGATAGCTACTGGGCTCCCGGAAGGTTCCAGTCATATTTTCTTGCCAGAAGACGGATCATCACCACGATGGAGGAGCTTAAAAACATGGACAGGTTGTGATCTGTGGCCTGCATAAAGAGCAGATAGGAGACGGCTCCGGCAATGGAGGCGCAGGCGTAGATATGCTTCCTAAGGACCACAGGGGTCTGTCCGGAAAGGATGTCACGGAGTATCCCTCCTCCCACGCCGGTGATGACACCCAGAAAGGCGCAGAGGAAGCCGTTGTTTCCAAAACCGGCGCTGATGGCCATGTTGACTCCGGTGGCAGTGAAAAGCCCAAGTCCCACTGCGTCCAGGAAATTCATGATATTGTCATAGGTCTCCCCCTGGAGATGCAGGAGCTGGCTCCATTTCATCCGGATGGTCAGAAACATACAGTTGACGGTCCAGAAGGCGATGATGGTGTTGGTGGGATCCAGGAACATTCCCGGAGGCGTCTGGCCGATGAGGATATCCCGGCACATCCCTCCGCCCACGGCGGTGGTGACGCCCAGGACCACGATCCCCAGATAATCCAGACGGCGCTTTACGGCCACCATGGCGCCGGAGCTGGCAAAGGCAATGGTCCCGATGATCTCCAGGATCTTATAAACATTGATATCGGGCAGCATGATCTCTCCTTTTCATATACTGCGGACGGATCGGCGGTCATGGGCGTTTTCCAGGGCTGACAGGGATCGGGGTGATCCCGGCGGGCCGCTGGGGTGCTGCCAGTCCCGTCCAGCTGCTGGAACGCGGTTAATTCCGGCGGGCATCCGGAGCACGTCCAGTCCCGGCGGGCTACTGGAACACGGTCGCTCCGGCGTACTGGTTGAACAGCTGCTTCACATAGACCACCTTCTGAAAATACTCCGCCGTCAAATCTCCACGATTTACTGCCTCCTGCAGTTCCGCTGTGGAATAGATCATGGCATCGGCAAAGGTATCGGCAAAGTCCTCAGTAAATGATGTTGCAGAATATCCGCTCTTGAAGCAGGGGGGGACACCTCCCTCCTGCATGGCAAGAGGTGCTCCGTCATAATAATAGTTGAGGTCATATGCGTGGCCGCTGTTCATTGCAGCAAAATCCTGGCGGAGTTTTTTTCCGGAGGCTTTATTCAAGGTTGATTCCATCGCGTGACCTAATTCATGAGCAGCTGTTGATAGGTAACCGCTGGTCTGGACTACGTTGGAATCAAACGAATAGGTTCCATCAACCCACCAGCCAGAATCTGTATTCCTTTCAGAGTCGATATAGATTGATTGAAATTTCAGTGGTTTTCCCGTGGCTGCCTGGGAGGCATCAGCAATGATCCGGATACTTCCTGCCGGACAGAGATCCAGGATTTCCTTCACTGTGCTCGCAAATTTATATCTCTCATCAACAGAAAATGCCTTTCTATGGGAAATAGAGACTCCATACTGTGTCTGGATTTCCGCCTCCAGCATGGCCAGCTGTTCTGCGATTTCCGCGTCGATGGCAGCCCTTGATTCCTCTGTGTATTCTCTTATACGTCCCTGGGGATCGCAGTACAGGGTGTAGGTGGAGAAGGTTCCATCAGAATTTTTATGATTATGTGTTACCAGTGCCACTTTCTGCTGCTTTGAGAACATCAGATAGATGACCTGGCCGTTATATTCATACAGGCCTGTGTTGTTTATAAAAATTGATCCTGACATTTGGGAGGCTCTTTCCTCCTGGTAGGGCTGGAGGAATCCGTCCTGGTATTGCGACTGGACTACGATCGGATAGCCTGTGGCACCATACTGAGGATCTTCCTTGAAAAGTTCCATACCTGTCTCTGCCCGGGCGGGCAGAACAGAAGCGTTAAAAAGCGAAGCTGCAAGAAATAAAGCCATCAGGCTTTTTCTTAAAAAGGATCTCTTTCTCATTTCATTTCTCCTTATATAAAATGCGGCTGGCCTGCGCTCCGGCGCGGCGGCAGGGACGATGCGGGTCTGCGGAAACAGTGTCGGACCGCAGAGACGATGCCGGACCGCAGAGACAGGGCCGGACCCTGCGGCCCAGCAGGTTTATCCTATACTATATTCCCAATGCTGATAAAGGGGCTGTATCACCGCTCCGGTACAGAGCGCTTCCATACAGCCCCTTCCATGGTTTTCCAGATATGTTCCGGCTCCGGGACTATGCGATGGTGGTGCCGCCCCGTCCGGCCAGGGCGTCTTTTGCCATATCCATGGAGGTGATGATGGCGTGGCGGCCCTTTCCTGCGTTTATGAAGTCGATGGAGGCCTCGATCTTAGGCAGCATGGAGCCTGCGGAGAACTGGCCTTCTTTTGCGTAGCGGTCTGCGTCGGCGGCAGTGACCTTGTCCAGATGGACCTCGTGATCCGTGCCGTAATTGAGGGAAACATTGTCAACGCCGGTCAGGAACATTAAAACGTCGGCGTCGGTTTCCTTTGCCAGGAGTCCTGCAGCCCGGTCTTTTTCGATGATGGCGCTGGCGCCCTTCAGGCTGGATCCCTGCTCCATAACAGGGATTCCGCCGCCGCCTGCGGCGATGACAAGCTGGTCTGCATCCAGAAGGGCCTTGATGGCGTCGATCTCCACGATGGCCACAGGTCTGGGAGCGGCCACGATCCGGCGGTAGCCGTTTTCTGTCTTAACGGTGAAATTGCCCTTTTCCTCTTCAGCCTTTGCCTCCTCGGCGGTCATGGTACGGCCCACCACCTTAAGGGGGGTGTAGGAGGATTCGTCATAGGGATCCACGGTCACCTGGGTCAGGATCGTGGATACGGGCTTGTAGATCCCGCGCTTGATGAGCTCTGTACGCAGGGCGTTCTGGAGGTCATATCCGATATATCCCTGGCTCATGGCAGAGCAGACAGACATGGGAGCCGGAGTGTATTCCTTATGCTCCCGGGCCAGTTCGTTCAGGGCTGTATGGATCATTCCCAGCTGGGGAGTATTTCCGTGGGTGATGGCCACCTGCCAGCCGTTCTGGATAAAATCTGCAATGGTCTTTGCGGCTTTGGCAACCGCTGCCTTCTGTTCCGGAAGATTGGTTCCCAGGGCGTCGTGGCCCAGGGCCAGTACAAGTCTCTTTTTTGCCATATGGATCAGTTCCTTTCACTGGATTGTTCTATTTCTCCTATCATATCACATTTTTTCGGCGGGTGGAAGGAAATTTTTGCAATTTTACCACAAGTATGCTATGATGATGGAAGATATGGCAAAATCTGACCTTAGGAGGAAGAAAAATTGAAGCTGTTATCAATCGCAATCCCATGCTATAACTCGGCAGCGTATATGGAAAACTGCATCCGGTCCCTTCTGCCTGGCGGTGACGAGGTGGAGATCCTCATTGTGGACGACGGATCCCAGAAGGATAATACGGGTGAGATCGCAGACCGGTATGAACGGGAATATCCGGGGATCTGCCGCGCCATCCATCAGGAAAACGGCGGTCATGGCGCAGCCGTAAACGCAGGCCTCCGGGAGGCCACAGGCATTTTCTTCAAGGTAGTGGACAGCGACGACTGGGTCAATAAGCAGGCGTATGTGCAGGTGTTAAATACGCTGCGCCGGTTCGTGTACGGAAAGGATACCCTGGATATGCTGATCACCAACTTTGTGTATGAGAAGCAGGGTGCGAAGCATAAAAAAGTAATGAACTACAACACAGCCCTTCCCAAAAACGAGGTGTTCACCTGGGATGATGTGAAGGTGTTCATTGCGGGCCAGTACATCCTGATGCATTCGGTCATTTACCGGACCGAGCTTTTAAGGGACTGCGGCCTGGAGCTTCCCATGCATACATTCTATGTGGACAATATCTTCGTTTACGAGCCCCTTCCCCATGTACGGAAGATGTACTATCTGGATGTGAATTTTTACCGGTATTTCATCGGCCGCTCGGACCAGTCGGTCAACGAGCAGGTGATGATCGGCCGCATCGACCAGCAGATCCGGGTGACAAAGCTGATGATGGGCTATTATGATGTGACGAAGCTTCAGAATAAGAAGCTGAGGCGGTATATGACAAGGTATCTGGAGATCATGATGGTGGTCAGCTCCATCCTGGCGATCCGGTCTGGGACCGATGAAAATATGGCGAAAAAGAAGGAACTCTGGGAGTATGTGAAGAAAACCAATCCCAGGCTGTACATACGGCTCCGGTTCGGCTTCCTGGGCCAGGGAATGAACCTTCCCGGCAAGGGAGGGAGACAGATCTCCATTGCCGGATATAAGATCGCACAGAAGTTTTTTGGATTTAACTGATCCCCGTCCCGCCGGACGGGAAGGAAAAAGAAAGGGCTGGGCGCAGTATTTAACTGCGGACCAGCCTTTTTAGATCTGTATAAAAATCAGGATAGGAAATGGAAACACAGTCGGCGTCCTGAAGCTCGGTGCTGCCTTCGGCGGCAAGGGCGGCGATGGCGAAGGTCATGGCGAGCCTGTGGTCCTTATGGGCGGAGATGGACGCGCCGTGGAGAGGACGGCCGCCGTCGATGATCATGCCGTCGTCGGTCTCAGTGACGTCGGCTCCCATGGCCTTTAGATTTTCTGCCACAAGGGCGATCCGGTTGGATTCCTTGACCTTTAATTCAGCGGCGTCTTTAATGACGGTGCGGCCCTGGGCAAAGCAGGCCATGAGGGCTACTGTGGGAAGCTCGTCGATCATGGCGGGAATGACGGAACCCTGGATCACCGTACCCTGGAGGCTGCTGGAGCGTACCAGCAGGTCGGCGGTGGGCTCAGAGCCGCTGTGGTCCTCGTTTATAAGGGTCAGGTCAGCTCCCATGGCCTTGCAGACCGTAAGAAGGCCGGCGCGGGTGGGATTGATCCCCACGTTTTTTATGAGCACCTCAGAGTTGGGGAGGATCATTCCGGCGGCGGCAAAGTACACGGCGGAGGAGATATCCCCGGGAACGGTGATCCGGTTCCCGTAAAGCTCCGGCGTCTGGCGGACCGTGGCGGTGGAGCCCTCGGTGCGGATATCCGCGCCAAAGAATTTCAGCATCAGCTCCGTATGGTTCCTGGAGATCTGGGGCTCTGTGACACGGGTCTCCCCTTCGGCATAAAGGCCGGCCAGGAGAATGGCCGACTTTACCTGGGCAGAGGCCACAGGAGAGTCGTAGCAGATCCCGGAAAGAGGTTTTCCGGTGATCTGGAGCGGCGCGCAGCCATTTCCATGGATGCTTTTTATATCTGCCCCCATCATGGAAAGGGGGGTGATGATCCGGCCCATGGGCCGCTTCTGGATGGAGGCGTCGCCGGTGAGAACGGCAGAAAAGCCCTGGGCTGCCAGGATCCCGGAAATGAGCCGGGTGGTGGTTCCGCTGTTTCCGCAGTCCAGGGGGGCTGAGGGAGCCGAAAGACCATGGAGGCCTTTGCCGTGGACCGTGACCACGCCGTTTTTGTTTTCAATGTCCACGCCCATATGGCGGAAGCAGGAGATGGTGGAGAGGCAGTCGGCCCCCTCCAGAAAGCCGTGGATCTCCGTGGTTCCTCTGGCGATGGAGCCCAGCATGACGCTGCGGTGGGAAATGGATTTATCACCGGGGACTGCAACGGAGCCCCGGATGCTTTTTGCGGGAGAGAGTTTCATGGAATGCCTCATTTCTATTTAATAAGCGTATAGTTGTATTTTTTCAGCAGCTCATAGGCCCTGGTTTCGGAGTCCTGGTTATAAAAGGAGATCCGGAGAGCGCCCTCGCCCTCTTCCCGGCTATGGTTGATGCCGATGTTCTTGATGTTGATGCCCTTGGAGGCCAGGAGCACGGCCAGAGTGGAAATGGAGCCAGGTTCGTCCACGATATCCACGGTAAAGGAATAATCCGGGGCCACGGGGCCGCGGCTGTGGCTGGAGAAGGTGTTGCGGTATGCGCCCGACTCTTCAAACAGCCGGTGGATGGAGCTTCCATCCCGGCGGTCCAGCTCCTCATATATGGTTTCAAGAGACTGGATGTACCGGCGCAGCAGTACCTTGATATTCTCCGTATTGGTCATGCAGATCTGCTCCCACATGACCGGGGAGGAGGAGGCGATCCTGGTAATGTCTTTAAAGCCTCCGGCGGCGATGGTCCGCATGAGCTCCTCCTCATTGTCATTATCCCTTACGAGATTCACCAGACTGGAGGCCACCAGATGGGGCAGATGGCTGACGGCGGCCACAGAAAAATCGTGCTGCCGGTAATCGGTGACCATGGGAATGGCTCCAATGGACAGGGCCACCCGCCGGATCCGTCCGATCTGCTCCGGGGTGCTCTTTTCTGTGGGCGTGATCATATAGTAGGCGTTTTCCAGGAGATGGTCTGTGGAGTTCTCATAGCCGGTCTTTTCTGATCCGGCCATGGGATGGCCGCCCACAAAGACCTCCTCCATACCCAGCCGCTTTACGGTCTCATGGATATCCGTTTTGGTGCTCCCCACGTCTGTGACCAGGGCACCGGGCTTTAAAAGCGGGCGGATCTGCTCCAGATAGGAAGCATTATATTCCACCGGGGTGCAGAGAAAGACCAGATCGCACCAGGAGATCTCCTCGCCGATGCCGTCCAGGATCACGTCCACGACGCCATCTCTTTTTGCCTGCTCCAGCTTATCCCGGCTCCTCATATATGCCATGATCCGCACGTCCCTGCGGCTTCTTTTTATTCCCCGGGCAATGGAACCGCCGATCAGTCCCAGCCCGATAAAACCGATGGTCAAATCTTTCATAATCAAGTCCTCCTGGAATTAAATTTTAAATCACCCCCTGGTAAATGTCAACAAAAAACTCAGCGCACTAAAGCGAAAAAGCCATTGAAGGGCTGGCTTTCTATTCCAGACCGGCCCGGAAAAGCTCCCAGGCGATCCGGGCGCTTTCCTCCAGCTCCTCCAGGCGGAAAAAGGCATCCATGACAGATTTTCCGGGAACGACCGGTCCATGATTTTTTAACAGGAAGCCGTCGGAAGCCCCCACCCGCTCCCGGAATGCCTGGAACAGTGCCTCGGAGCCGGGCTTTTCGTAGGGGACGAGTCTCACGGTTCCCAGCTTCATTTTCAGGTAAGGTGTATGATCCGGGATGCAGTCCTGGTCATTTTTCGCGGGAACGAAGCTCCAGAGGACGGAAAAGGTGCTGTGGGTATGGATCACGGCCCCGGTTTCAGAAGATTTTTCGTACAGTGCCAGATGCAGAGGCCATTCTTTGCTGGGCTTTTTTTCTGAAAGCACAGTGCCGTCCATGGAAAGCACAGCGAAATCCTCTTTTTTCATGGTCCCGAAGCAGGAGCCGGTGGCGCTGATATAGATCCTGTCCTTGTGGCGGAAGCTCATGTTGGCAGAGGAGCCGCTGGTCTTTCCCCGGTCAAAAAGGCTGCGGGCTGTCCAGACGGCGTCGGACAGCTTCTGGTCCAGAACGGGATCCGTGCCGCCGGTCATGGAAAGGGCACGGCCAAAGAAATCCTCCTGGCCAAAGTTGCCGCTTTTTAAAATCAGGCGGACACCGGGCTCCCTCGCCGGAACCATGATGGGAACGCCGGGAGCCACGCTTTCTCCAATCAGATAGGAAGAAAAGCCGAGGGCTCTGGTGACGGCGCCGGAGGTCTCGCCTCCGGCCGAGATGATCCTGGTATAGCCGGCTTTTACTGCCTTTACAGCCAGCCGGGCGGCAGCGTCCTCCAGAAGGGAGGCGACTTTTTCAGCGCCCAGGGACTGGAATTCCTTTACCTTTTCCGGTGTATCGGAGCTATAAACCAGAACGGCGTCAGAACTGTTTTCATGCTCCTGGATGAACTTCCAGGCATCATCCACGGTCTGTCTTCCCTCCAGCAGTGCTTTGGGATCCAGTTTATAGGAGGGCTTTTTCTGGGCTTCGTACCAGGCGATCTGTCCCAGGGTCGCCTGGGAGCAGCTTCCGGCCAGCAGGAGCGCTTTTCCGGAGACGAGGCTTTCCGGGATTTTTGCAGCGCCTCCCAGCTCCTGGGACCAGAGTCTTGCCAGAGGCTCCAGGAGTCCGCTTCCTCCCGTGAGAAGGGGGAGGGACTTAAAGGCTGCGGCGATGGCGCGGCCATCTTCGGTGGTTTTATAATCGGGAATGATATAGAACCTTCTGGCACCGGCCTTTTCTGCCGCTTTTTCCAGGGAAAATGAAGATGGATCCTCCATCGGGATACAGGGCCACTGGCTCTGGGGTTCCATGAGCCGGCTGATGCTGCTGTCCCACATGGGGGTCAGCGGATGGTTTTTCATATGGCTTTCATGAAGGGGAACGCCATTCACCATCAGATGTCCGTGCTCCACGGTGCGGCCATTGACGGGAAGAGCGGGGCAGAGAATGGTACAGGGCACGTCCATAAGATCCATAAGTGCGTCGGCCACGGGCCCAATGTTGCCTTTCGGGGTGGAATCGAAGGTGGAACAATACTTGAAATAGAGCTGCCGTGCACCCTGGTTAAGAAGAAACCTGGCTGCCCGCAGGCTGTCATCCACTGCCTGTGCCGTTTCCTGTGTCCTGGATTTTAAAGCAATGACAATGGCCTGGGCGCTGTCCCCGTCTTCCGGGCGTTCCGGGATCCCGTTATAGAGGCGGACGCTCATGCCGCCTTTTACAAGAAATGAAGCGGCGTCGCTGGCGCCGGTAAAATCATCTGCAATACATCCGAATACTGCCATATCTGTTTCCTCCTATATCTGCGCCTCCAGAGAGGGGAATTGCCTCCTCCGGCGGCGTTTTGGTACATTTACTGTTGCTGTACATATAATAGCAAATTTTGTGCCAGACGGAAACCGGGGAAATCCGCCGCGTCCCACCGCTCCCCTGGTTGACGGGGCGCATCATGATGCAGTATACTTGAAACAATGCAACGAAAATGCAATCAAGTGTGCAACATAAAATTCAGGAGGAACCCATGATAAGATTATTAGTGATCGTTCCGTATCCGGAGCTGAAGGAGATCGTAGACTACGTGCTTGCGCATCACCCGGAAAGAGAGCGCCTGGACGCGGATGTCCAGGTGATGACAGTGGAGGATACGCCGGATGTGCCGGCAGACGAATACGATGCCATCATTGCCCGGGGCTATTCAGCCCAGAAGACCATTGCCCGATATAAGAACATACCCACCATCTGTCTGGATATTTCCGGTTATGATATGCTGCGGGCGGTGATCGAGTGCCAAAAGCTCTTTCATCCCGGAAAGATCGCCATCTGTGGCTTTGAGAGCCGGCTGTTTGAGGCTGAGGAGATCTGCCGTATGGTGGGGGTCAATGCGGCGGTGTTTGCTCCGGTGCTTCATGACGATCTGGAAAAGACCATGGAAAGGATCCTGGCTTCGGGCTGCGACGCTGTGGTCGGGGGATATTCGGCCTGTATCCTGGCAGAGCACAAAGGAATCCCGTCGGTGGTCATAAAAACTGGCCAGGATACGGTGGCCCGGGCTGTGGATGAGGCGGTGCGCACGGTGGACCGGATCCGCGGCGAACGGGTGATCTCCCAGATGTATAAGACGATCATTTATTCCTCTGAGGACGGTCTTTTGTACGTGGATAGGAACGGAGTGATCCGGGTCAGAAACCGGGTGGTGCGGCAGATGAATGGAGATGTGAGCCTCATGGACCGGAAGCTGAAGACCGTTCTTCCCTATCTTTATAAGGATTTTGAGACGGTCATGACGGGAGGCCTGGAACAGAGCGGGCGGATCCTCACCATACCGGGAACGAAGACCAGGGTGTCGGTGAGCTGCCGTCCGGTGATCGCCAACAAGGAAATATCTGGAGCAGTGATCTGCCTTTCGGATATCACCCTGATCCAGAATCTGGAGAGCCAGATCAGGAGAAAGCTCAGCGAGCGGGGGCTGAAGGCCAGATACACCTTTGACGACATCCTCCACGAGAGCGGGACCATGAAGGAGACCATAGAGACGGCCCGGCGGTACGCGGCAACGGATTCCAACGTGATCATCGTGGGTGAAACCGGAACGGGAAAGGAGCTGTTTGCTCAGAGCATCCATAACAGCAGCCGCAGGAAAAACGGCCCCTTTGTAGCCATCAACTGTGCGGCCCTGCCGGAAAATCTGCTGGAAAGCGAGCTGTTCGGCTATGTGGAGGGAGCCTTTACAGGCACCAGCAGGGGAGGAAAAATGGGGCTGTTTGAGCAGGCCCATGGAGGCACCCTGTTTCTGGATGAGGTGGAGGAGATCTCTCTTTCCACCCAGAGCAAGCTCCTGAGGACTCTTCAGGAAAAGCAGGTGCGCCGCATTGGGGATAATAAGGTCATCGATATCGATGTGCGGATCCTGTCAGCTACCAACAAGAGCATCACAAGGCTGTCGGAGGAGGGAGGATTCCGGAAGGATCTGATGTACCGGCTGGATGTGCTGCGGCTGTTTCTGCCGCCTTTAAGGCAGAGGGAGCGGGATGTGGAATTTCTGTTCTGCCATCTGCTGGGGAAGCTTTGCCAGGATATGGGCGTGAAGGCTCCGGTGACGGAGCCGGAGGCCCTGGAGCTGCTGTACCAGTATCCTTTTATGGGAAACATACGGGAGCTTGGGAATATTGCAGAGAGGGCCCTGGTGCTTGGGGACGGAAGTATACTGACAAAAGAGGACCTGAGCCGCGCCCTGTATCCCAGGGACCTGGAGGAGGCCGGCATGGAAGAAAGGAAAACGGAAACAAAGGAGAGCGGAACTGCATGCACGGCGTTTCCGGCAGATCCCTTAAGGCCCGAGCGGGAGCGGATCCTGGAGGCCCTGGAACGATGCGGAGGGAGCCGCGTCCGGGCTGCCGGGCTTCTGGGAATGGACCGCTCCACCCTGTGGAGAAAAATGAAAAAATATAATCTATGATCCCGGTCTGAAACAATCTGGATGGTGCAGCGATGAAACACGATGCAAATGATGCATCGCAACATATTTGCAACTAAATTTTATTGAATATGCACATAAAAAGGAAAAACAGCATGAAAAGACCATGCAGGACACACAAGGAAAATACTGACACAAAAAGAAAATCTGCGCAGGACGATCCGTTTGGCATAAAGGTTGCTTTTTAACATGGATATCTGAAAAATACAAAAGGGGGTTTGACTTATGTCAACATCGTACGTACTGATCGTATTTGCTCTGGTGATCGTCTTGATGATCGTGCTGATCTCCAAGTGCAAAGTCAACGCCGCCATGGGAATCCTTCTGTCGGCATTTATTCTGGCCATTGCCCTGGGGACACCCTGGCAGGACATCGAGGGGACCATCAACAGCGGTTTCTCCAGTACCATTAAAAGTGTGGCCATCGTGATCTTTTTGGGCTGTACCATGGGAACCGTGCTGGAAAAGACAGGAGCGGCCATCCGGATCACCAAATGGGCCATTGGCCTTGTGGGTGAAAAGCACATGATCTGGGCCATTGCCCTGAGCTCTGCCATCCTGGGTATCCCCATCTGGGCCGATACAGTGGTGATCCTTCTGATCCCCATCGTGTCCATGCTGGCAGTCCAGACGAAGAAATCCATGATGAGCTACGGCACGGCTCTTTATCTTGGAGCCCTGGTCACAGCGTCTCTTGTACCGCCTACACCGGGGCCGGTGTCTGCTGCGGCCCTGCTGAACGTGCCGCTGGGCCAGGCCATCCTCTGGGGAGCCATCGTTGCGGTTCCCAGCGTGATCGCGGCGACCTTCTATTGTATGTCCTTAAAAACACCGGTGGCTCCCAAGGAGGAATTCCTGGCAGCTGCCAGGGAGACGGAGCACATGGAGCTTCCGTCCCTGTCCAGATCCCTGCTCCCGATCCTGTTCCCGCTGGCTCTGATCTTTGTGAATACAGCGGCCTCTGTTCTGGTTCCCGATACGCAGATCGCCAATTTCTGCGCATTCATCGGAAGTCCTCTGGCTGCTCTCTTCACTGGCTGTATCCTTTCCCTTCTGTTGACCGGTAAGGATTGGAAGAGCAAAAAGGTGCTGAACGACTGGGTCAACGACGGGATCAATGCCGCGGCCATGCCCATTGTGGTAACAGGCATGGGCGGAGCCCTGGCTACCTTTGTTAAGAACGCGGGCGTTGCTGAAAAGATTGCGGAAGTCATTGCCCAGTCCGCGTTTCCGGCGATCCTGATCCCTATTATCATCGCAGCCATCATCCATGTGGTGACTGGCTCCAACTCTCTGGGCGTTATGACGGCGGCAGCCTTGGTGGAGCCCATGCTGGCAACCCTGGGGATCTCTCCGGTGGCGGCCTTCCTGGCCTGCGGTACCGGTGCGCTGATGTTTAAGCATGCCAATTCCTCCGGCTTCTGGGTAACGGTTTCCATGTCCAATATGGATGTGAACCAGGGAATCCGCGCCGTGGGCGGCGCATCCACTGTGGCCGGCTTTGTGGGAGCCGCAGTGACCTGCCTGCTGGTGGCCCTTCATGTGATCTGATGTGCCGGGGGCAGGGCGCGGGAGGAAGCCGCAGCAGCGGCCGGCCCGCGTCTGCTCCCGAAGGGGCGCAGTCCTGGAGAGACTGCAGAAAGGAAGCAGAAATGGAAAAATTTATCACAAGAGCAGCCAGGCTCAATAAAGCCTATGATATCGAGCTGATCGAGCGGGAACTGGAATGCGGAGAGGACGATATTATCGTAAAGAACCATATGATGGGGATCTGCGGATCGGATAAGAGCTTTTACAGAGGCTTCCTTCCGCCCCAGACGGCGGAGTTCCGCCAACCGCCGGAGTTTCCCTTTCTTCTGGGCCATGAGAGCGGCGGGACGGTGGCAGCCGTAGGAAGCCGCGTCAGTGACTACAAGGTGGGAGACAAGGTCATGGCCTTTGGATGGAATAATAACTTTGCGGATTATTTTAAGGCAAAAAGCTTCCAGCTCCAGCCGGTTCCCGAGGGATTGGATATGGATATCGCTGCCCTGGGTGAGCCCACGGCCTGCGCCATGTTCTCCGGACTTCATACCGGCGTCCAGCTGGGCGATACGGTGGTGGTCATGGGAGGCGGCTACGCGGGACAGATCATTGCCCAGTGTTCCCGGCTGAAGGGCGCTTACCAGGTGATCGTGGTGGATGTGCTGGATGGAAAGCTGGATCTGGCAAAATCCCTGGGAGCTGATGTGGTCATCAATTCCAGAGAAGAGGACCCGGTGGCAAAGGTGAAGGCACTGACCGGAGGACGAGGAGCCGACGTGGTGGTGGAGGCCGCCGGAACGGCAGAATCCTTCAATGCCGCCAGCGCCATGATCCGCCACAATGGAAAGTTTGTTTTTTACAGCTGGGTGACCACTCCGGTGAATTTAAATATCAGCCGGTGGCATGACGACGGCCTGGAATTTGTCAATACCTGTCTGGTGCATCATACCTGGCAGGAGCGGTATGTATGGGTGCCCGATACCCTGCGGCCTATTATCCAGGGCAGTGTAAAGATCCATCCGCTGATCACCAATGAATTCCGGCTGGAGAATATCCGGGCCGGCTTTGACCTGGCAGATAAGGACGATGCGGCCATTAAGATCGTATTCCGTCCA
>NZ_JAXXBR010000030.1:0-3414 GCF_037242085.1 Alitiscatomonas sp.
GCCGTTTTCCGCCGTTTTCCCTGCTTCCGGAGCAGTCCCTTTTACTGTCCGCAGCAGCCTCAGGCATCTGCTGCCTAAGATGTAAAAACACGATCCGGAAGGAAGAGGGCCGCCAAAGCACAGCCTATGAAAGGGCGATCTCCTCCCCGTCAATGAACAGGCGCTTTACGCCGCCGTCATACTCCAGTGGATCTCCGTCCCAGATCACCAGGTCTGCGTCCTTTCCAGGCTCCAGAGTACCCACTCTGGAGGAAATTCCCATGTATTCCGCCGGATAAGCTGTCACACCCCTGATCGCTTCCTTCCGGCTTAAGCCCCGGTCTGTCATTAAGATCAGCTGGGTACTTAAGATCTCCAGATTCATCTCCGGATGGCCTGTGGAAATGGCCGCATGGACGCCTTCCTTCTCCAGCTCTGCTCCCAGAGACAGGGATTTTCCATTTTCCTCCACGGAAAAGCTGGTCCCATAAAGGGGGCCGATGATAAAGCGGAGGTCCTTTCTGTCCAGATCCCGGATCACCTGGGAGGCGTCATAGGCCATGGTCAGCACATAGTTCAGCCCAAACTCCTCGCCGATGCGGACCGCCGTCTCCATATCGTTGGCCTTCATGGCCGCCATCTGGACCGGCATCCCGTCGAATACCCTGGAAAGGGCCGCCAGCTCCAGCCTGAACTCCTGGCTCTCTCCCGCCTTTTCCTTTCTGGCGTACTCCTTCGCCTTAAAAAGGATATCCCGGATCATGGCCGCAGAAGCCAGTCTCGTCTGGGGCGCCCGGTTCTTTCCGCCGTACCGTTTCCTGGGACCGCTGGTGAGAACGAAGCGGTAAGCCGCCTCGGGCTTTATGATCCGTTTTTCCCTGGAAGCCCCGGCAGTCTTTAAGGCCGCACAGGTGCCTCCAATGAGGTTTCCATTTCCGGGTCCTGTTACCACTGTGGTCACTCCGGCCCGCAGGGCCATGGAAAAGCCCTCGTCCTCAAAATTCAGGGCGTCGTAGGCCCGCAGCTCTGGAACAATGGGGCCCTCCTCATTGGCATCGTTTTCCTCGAATCTATGGATCTGGCTGTTGACGCCCACCTGGCAGCTGGGCTCCACGATACCGGGAGTCACCAGAGCGCCTTCGGCGTCGATGATCTCCTCGTCTCCCTCCGGCATGAGGCAGTCCGCCACCTCTTTGATCTTTCCGTTTACGATACGGATGTCCTTCATCTCTTCAAAAATATCTGCACCGTCGATCAGCATACAGTTTTTTATCAGCATGGCTGCCACCTCCTTAATTTTCCGTCTGGTACTGGATCTTACCGTTGATGAGTACCGTCCGCGGCCTTCCTCCGGCCTTAAAGGGCTCGGATTCCCAGATCACCACGTCCGCCGCCTTGCCCGGCTCGATGGATCCCAGCTCGTCGGCCAGATCCAGGGCCTTTGCCGCCCGGATGGTCACGCATTTATAGGCCGTTTCCTCTGTGAGTCCGTGTTTCATCAGCACGGCCACCTGGGATAAGAAGCCCTCCATGGGGATCACATGGGAATCGGTGGTCAGGGTGAACTCCACGCCGGCCCTCTCCAGGATCGCCGGGGCGTCATAGCGCTTATCCTCCACCTCCAGCTTACTCTTTCCGCCTACGGTGGGGCCGATGATGTAATGGGCCTTTGCTTCCTTTAAGTCGTCGATCATCTTCCAGCCCTCGGTACAGTGCTCAATGCTCAGATTCAGCCCGAACTCCTTTCCGACCCGCAGGGCCGTCAGGATATCGTTGGCCTGGTGGGCATGGATCTTTACCAGCATTCCATCGAAGGCACGCATCAGAGAGTGCATGGCCAGATCATATGTAAAGGTGGATTCTTCTCCGTTTTTCAGCTTTTCTTCATGGGCCAGCCATTTTTCCCGGTATGCCTTCGCCTTATAGAACGCCTGGCGCATCAGAGCGGCAGAGCCCATTCTCGTGGACGGGGCCTGGCCCTTTTTCCCGTAGGAAACCTTAGGATTTTCTCCCAGGGCCATCTTTAAGGCAGCCTCCTCCTTCATGATCCTTTCGTTTAAGGTAGCTCCGGCGGTCTTCAAGTAGGCAAAGGTGCCTCCCATGATATTTCCGCTGCCAGGTCCCACAGCTACGGTGGTGACGCCGGCCTCCAGAGCCCGGTCAAACAGGCTGCAATGAAAATCAATGGCGTCGATGGCCCGCAGCTCCGGGTGAATAGGCCCTGTCATCTCATTGCCGTCCTGGCCATCGGCGTCAATGATGCCCAGATGACAGTGGGGCTCAATGAAGCCTGGCGTTACCAGGTTTCCCGCGGCATCGATGACTGTGTCCTCCGGCCCCGGGACGATCTCTTTTTCAACTTTCGCAATTTTCCCGTTTTCCACGGCAACATCGTATTTTTCCTTATAGATGCCTGCCATGGAGATCAGGGTTCCATTTTTAATTACCAGCATGGCTGTCCTCCTTTATTTCTTCGGTTTTCTCCGCTTTTTTCCGTTTTCCTTCCTCTCTCAGCTCCTTGAAGAAGTCCTTCATCATCCGGGAGCATTCCTCTCCCAGCACTCCGGTCTCTACCTCTGCCTGGTGGTTGAAGCCGTCCTCGTGGAGCAGGTCCAGGACAGAACCGGCGCATCCGGCCTTTGGATTCATGCAGCCGATGACCACCCGGGGGATCCTGGCCTGAACGATGGCCCCGGCGCACATGGGGCACGGCTCCAGGGTGACGTACATGGTGCAGTCCTCCAGCCTCCAGTCCCCGATCTTTCTGCATGCCTTGCGGATGGCAATGATCTCCGCATGGGCCAGGACATTTTTATCAATGGTGCGGCGGTTATAGCCCCGGGCGATGATCGCTCCGTCGTGGACGATCACACAGCCGATGGGGACCTCCTTTAAGGCAGCCGCCTTTTTTGCCTGGCGCACCGCCTCCCGCATATATTTTTCTTCCTGTGTCATACACTGTCTCCCCGATTCATGATTCTGAATATAAGTTTAACCGGGCCGGAAAGCGGTGTCAAGGAATTCGTTTTACAGCCCCGGCAAAAACAAACCGCCTGCCATCCTCTCTGCCTACGGGCGGCCTGCCTCCTCAAGGAAGAAGATCCCCTCCGCCAGATTGATGAACATTTCCCTGTCCTTTATGGCCCGCGGCCTTCCCTTCCACCATACGGTCTCCCGGTCAGCTGAAACGGAAACCGTCCTGCCGTCATCCAGAACGTATGTAATGGTGATCATGGGGCTGCCGCCGGAAACTGGCTCCTCAAACAGGGCGTATCTTAAAAATCCTGTGAGCTTTACCGCCTGCTCCACATGCTCCCGGTCCGTGAATTCCTTCTTCTCATCCGCGACTCCGGGATACTCCGCCACAATGCTCTGCACGTCCTCCGGATCGGGGATCCCCAGAAGGTACATGCCGTTCATGAAAATGCTGACGGC
>NZ_JAXXBR010000077.1:0-3389 GCF_037242085.1 Alitiscatomonas sp.
CATGATCTGTACGGAGGAATATACAAAGCGGTGCGATCCCATTCTTTTAGCAACGGTCCAGGTGGCGGCTGTGGGCGTGTTCAACTGGCTTCTGGCTCCGTTTTTAGACGGTCCCGGAGCCTTTGATCCGGCCATTCTGCTCCATAAAAGCCTGATCCTGGGACTTCTTTATCTGTCCCTCATCTGTACCACTGTGGGATTTCTGATCCAGACCGTGGGACAGAAATATCTCAGCGCCAATACGGTCTCCCTTCTTTTATCCCTGGAAGCCGTATTCGGGACCCTGTTTTCTGTGATCTTCCTGGGGGAGGTCCTGACAGGAAGGATGATCCTGGGCTGTGTGCTCATGTTCTCAGCCCTTTTACTATCCGAGCTGCGTTTTACGGTCCCTGGAAAGGAGGTCCATGGGTAAATCCTTATTTATAGCAGAAAAGCCCAGCGTTGCCCAGGAGTTTGCCCGGGTGCTTAAGATATCGGGGAAAAAGGGGGACGGGTTCATCGAATCGGAGACAGCCGTGGTCACCTGGTGCGTCGGGCATCTGGTGACCATGAGCTATCCGGAAAGCTATGATCCGTCCCTGAAGCGGTGGAGCATGGATACCCTTCCATTTCTTCCGAAGGAATTTAAATATCAGGTCATCGACGGCGTAAAAAAACAGTTTCTGACTGTGAAAAAGCTGCTGACCCGGCCTGACGTGGACACCATCTACGTCTGCACCGACTCCGGACGGGAGGGAGAATATATATACCGTCTGGTGGAGCAGATGGCCGGAGTCCGGGGGAAAAAGCGTCTTCGTGTGTGGATCGATTCCCAGACGGAGGAGGAGATCCTGCGGGGAGTCCGGGAGGCAAAGGACCTGTCCGAATACGATAATCTGGCGGCCTCCGCCTATCTGCGGGCCAAAGAGGATTATCTGATGGGCATTAATTTCTCCCGGGTGCTGACTCTGAAGTACGGAAATACTGTGGCCTCTTACTTAAAAGAGAAGCGGGCGGTGCTGTCCGTGGGCCGCGTCATGACCTGCGTCCTGGGCATGGTGGTCCGGAGGGAACGGGAGATCCGCAGCTTTGTGAAAACGCCTTTTTACCGGGTCCTGGGCTCCTTTGACGTTCCAGGCCGGGAAGGCATTTCCGTGGAGGCAGAATGGAAGGCCGTGAAGGGGTCCAGATACTACGAAACCCCGGTCCTATATAAAGAAAACGGGTTCAAAGAGAAAAAGACGGCAGAGGAGCTGATCCGCTTCCTGTCAGCGCCCCCCATGGAGGGGACTTTAGTTTCCATGGAAAAAAAACGGGAAACGAAAAATGCCCCGCTTTTATACAACCTGGCGGAGCTTCAGAACGACTGCTCCAAAATGTTCAAGATCAGTCCCGACGAGGCCTTGAAGGTGGTCCAGGAGCTGTATGAAAAAAAGCTGGTGACGTATCCAAGGACCGACGCCCGGGTGCTTTCCTCGGCTGTGGCAAAGGAGATCCATAAAAACATCGGCGGACTTAGGAATTTTGCCCCGCTGGCGGACCTGGCCTCTGAGGCGCTGGAGCTGGGGAGCTTTAAGACCATAGGAAATACCAGGTACGTCAACGATAAGCAGATCACAGACCACTACGCCATCATTCCCACGGGCCAGGGCTTTGGGGCCCTGCGGACCCTGGGCTCCCTGCAGCTTAAGGTCTATGAGGTGATCTCCCGGAGATTTTTAAGCATCTTTTATCCGCCGGCTGTTTACCAGAAATTTTCCCTGGACCTGGAAAAGCAGGGAGAGCATTTCTTTGCCAATTACAGGGTACTGGCGGAGGAGGGCTATCTGAAGGCCGCCTATGTTCCCAAAAAGATGGCGGAGAAAAAGACCGGAGACCAGGAAACGGAATCCGGAGAAGAAAAAAAACAGGCCGGCAAAGGCAATGAGACCGAGATCGAGCTGGATGGCGGTGAGAAGGCCAGGGCCCTTCTGGCCATGCTTTCGGGCCTTAAAAAGGGACAGCGTCTGTCTCTTACAGGGCTGGAGATCAAAGAGGGTGAAACGTCTCCTCCCAGGAGGTACACCTCCGGCTCCATGATCTTAGCCATGGAAAATGCCGGGCAGCTCATTGAGGACGAGGAGCTCCGTTCCCAGATCAAGGGCAGCGGCATCGGCACCAGTGCCACCCGTGCGGAGATCCTTAAGAAGCTCTGCACCATCAAGTACCTGTCCCTGGCAAAAAAGACCCAGGTGATCACGCCCACGCTTCTGGGCGAGATGGTCTTTGACGTATGCAGCGCATCCATCCGGCAGCTTTTAAACCCAGAGCTGACGGCCAGCTGGGAAAAGGGCCTCACCTATGTGGCAGAGGGTACCATCACCCCGGCGGAATATATGGAAAAGCTGGAGCGGTTCGTCACCTTAAGGACCAACGGTGTCCGCCAGACCGACAACCAGTATCTGCTGCGGCCGTATTTCGACGCTGCGGCCCAGTTTTATAAAAAGTAGGAAACGTTTTGTGCCGCCGTCTGCGGCGGAGGAATGGAGGCTGTGATGAAAAAAGAAGAAGCAAGGACCGTGTGTCTTTACGATCTGGACCACACACTGGCAAAGCCTTTACTGGAGCAGTGCGAGTACCCCTGGGAGGCCCTTCCCAGGATCAGGGATCTTATCCTGGAGTTGGGGAGCCGTCTTCCGGAAAGTGAATATGAAAAACGCGGTGAGACTGTCTGGGTCCATAAGACGGCCAGGGTTTTTGAAAGCGCCTATCTGGGAGAAAATATCATCATCGGAAAGGATGCGGAGGTGCGCCACTGTGCTTTCCTGCGGAGCAATGCCCTGGTGGGGGAGGGCGCTGTGGTGGGAAACTCCACAGAGCTTAAAAACGTGATCCTGTTCGATAAGGTCCAGGTCCCCCATTACAATTATGTAGGCGACTCCATCCTGGGCTTTAAGGCCCACATGGGGGCCGGCTCCATTACCTCCAACGTAAAATCCGATAAGCTTCTGGTAAAGGTCCACGCGGAAGACGGGGATCTGGACACGGGAATGAAAAAATTCGGGGCCATGGTGGGCGACCGGGTGGAAGTGGGCTGCGGCTCCATCTTAAATCCCGGCACCGTCATCGGAAGAGATTCCAATATCTATCCCTTATCCAGCGTCCGGGGCTGCGTGAATAAAAACTCCATCTATAAAAAACAGGGGGAAGTGGCAGAAAAGCGCGATTAAGGCGGCAATGAAACCTTGCGGAGCTCCGGGCAGGAAGAGGCAGGGCTGGATGGCTGAAGATCAAATGAAAAATGAAAATACAGGGAACGGTGTGGCCGGGATGGTCATGCCGTTTTTTGTATATGAAAAGAGCTGGGTGGGAAGAGGGTGATATATGCTCTAAGTGACTTCTTAATCATGATTGTGTCATGGTTAGTGAAG
>NZ_JAXXBR010000010.1:0-3335 GCF_037242085.1 Alitiscatomonas sp.
ATGGTCTATCTGATCGCCAGGGACAACGAAGCGGAGGGGTTTATACAGGAGACCACTTCCCATCCCCAATGGTTCGAGTGCCTCTGCCGCAGGGCCGCAGCCTCCAATGAGAGTGAGGCCAAGTGGCAGTTTGCCGCCTATCTGCCGGAATGCTCATGTAGTCAGGAAGTCAGGGATATAATTCTAGATTTCGCAAAGGACCCCAATGAATATGTGAGCCGGCGGGCGCTTTTGGCGATGCCCGCTCTGCGTCCTGACTGTGTGGAACAGTTCGCTCCGCTGTTCTGGGAGCGGAACTGTTATCCCCTCGAATTACAGGAATACCAGCGGATCGCTGTTCTGGTCTCGCTGGATGCCATCCATTCCGGCCTGCTTCCACAATACTTGGAGCAGGCCAAGCAGGATGGCCGGCGCTATCTGCTGGAACACGCAGAAAGGATCGAAGGAGGACTACTGTGAACGAAAATTTATTCCGCACCCAATTCGATCAACTGGAAACCACCGAGAAACAGGCGCTGATGGAACGCCTGGCTGCTCGTTATAATATGACCTTTCTCGGTCTACATACCTTTGATCGCTGGGGCCAGAACTGTACCACCGGCATATTCGAGAAAGATAGCCGGGAGTATGTTTTCGTTCCCGGCGATACCGTCACCCTGGGCTGGGAACGGTTCGCCATAGGGCTCAGTCAGGACAGCCGGGAGGAACTGGACTATTTGTTCCAGGAATGGGAGATGGAACAGGACCCAGAGGAGATGATCCGGGAAAGCATGGCTCCCGTTCGGCAGGCAGCTATTGGCCCTATGCTGGTGGGCCGGGAGTTGGAGGAACTGTGCTGGGAGCTGGTCACAATGGACGATCCCAGATTGACCGCCCATCCTGACTGGCTGAAGCAGTTCCGGGAGTTTGCCTGGAGCGACCTTGACAGCCTTACTATGCACCAGTCAGCCCGCATTGAGCGGACGGAAAAGGGCTTTCAGATCTGTATCTATAACCGCACTGATTACGATGAACTCCTTGCCGGGCTGGAAAAGCAGGGGCTTTCGTTGCCTACAGCGGACGAGTGGGCCTATCTGTGCGGCGGAGGGTGCCGCACCCTGTTCCCCTGGGGGGATGGAATGGACTACTCCATGCACCTGCACCACTTCGAAAGCCCAGAGGATGAGGACAAGCCCTTCGATATGGAGGAGCCCAACTTCTTCGGAGTGTCCATCGCCTATGACCCCTATATGCGGGAGGTCGTGAAGGCCGAGCAGTTTACCACCTGCGGCGGTGATGGCGGGCGCAGCATCTGCGGCGGACTTGGAATTTTCCTCGGTTTCTTGCCCTGTTCGCCCCACTACAAGCCGGAAGTGCAGGAAGACAAGGAACTAAACGGCGACTATGACTTCTACCGGCCTATTATCCGGGTGGAGGCAATTTGAGAATGCGGAGGGCACCATGAGAGAAACAACACCCGATCTTACAAGGATCAGCAAGTATATCAGCTTGATCCTTCGGCACAAGCCGGAGGTTATTGGGATCAAGTTGGATACCCATGGCTGGGCGGATGTCAATGCGCTGCTGGCGGGTATCAGCAGAAAATACCCCATCAACCGGGACATTCTGGAGGAAATCGTGCGGAGTGATGAAAAGCAGCGGTATTCCTTCAGCGAGGACGGGACAAAAATCCGGGCCAACCAGGGCCACTCCATTCAGGTGGATGTGGAACTCCCCGTGACTGAACCACCGGAGACGCTGTACCACGGAACAGCCCAGCGGTTTGCCGCCTCCATCGAGGTCCAGGGACTGCTTCCCCAAAGCCGCCTGTATGTCCATCTGTCCCCAGATCCCGAAACCGCCGAAAAAGTAGGCCAACGGCACGGCCAGCCTGTGATTTACCTGGTGGATGCCGGACAGATGCACCGCGACGGATATCTCTTTTATTTATCCGCCAATGGAGTGTGGCTGACAAAGGTGGTCCCTGCTCCGTACCTGAAACGCTTAGAGGAGTGAATGCCATGCGTACCGCGTATGGTACAGACAAGGTGAACAACACGCTCCGTCTTCTTTAAGAAAGAAAAAAGTATTTGGAGAACGACAAAATAATATTTGAGATGGAGATTAAGAGCTAATATGACAGATATTCACGACTTAGTGCCAAAAAATAAATTTGATAGTTCAAATATAGAGAGGCTAAAACACCTTACTGACAATGAGATTGAGCCGATATTACCCTCTCTTTTGGAGTGGATACAGGACTGTAATTGGCCTGTTGCTGGTGATATTTTGCCGGTGCTCGCTTTACACCAATCAGCCCTTGTTCCTTTAATTCATAGAGTTTTAAGTCCACATGAAAAAGACGACATATGGAAGTATTGGATTATCACCTGTCTGGCACCTCTTTTTTCCGATGAGAGCATAAATTGTATTCTCTCAGATATACAGAGGATTGCAAAAAGTCCTACACAGGGCGAATTAAGAGAAGAAGTACATGAAGCCGCTGTTATCTTCTTGCAGAACAGACTATCAAAAACAGGTCGATAACTTCCCATTTATCGGGGAGATAGCAAAGCCAACCGAGCCAGCAACGGTCAAGATGAACTGCACATTTCATGAGCCGCCGCTGACAGCCTCGACTGTCTTTGCTGATAGGCAATCAAGCCGGTCTTTCGGCAGATGGCAGATATCAAAAAGGAAAATCTGGACACCCGGCTGTGGGGCCGGTGTGGAACCTACTATTTACAGAAAAAAGACTGAAGGAGGCGTCGACATGGATGTCGTGAAACTTCCCAAGAAAGTCCGCATGGTCTGCTATGAGATCATGGATGGCAAAGAAGGAGCCTTGGACACGCTGGAATCCTTTGCCGATAAATATCCCCATCAGGTAGCGGCGGTCAAGGCCGAGGTCGCATATTTCAACCTGGACTATGAAAAGGCGCTGGCTTTGGATCTGACCATCCTTCCCTGGCTGGAGGAGTGGTATTACAGCAATGTGAGCGATGAA
Organism: Alitiscatomonas sp.; assembly: GCF_037242085.1. NCBI lineage: Bacteria > Bacillati > Bacillota > Clostridia > Lachnospirales > Lachnospiraceae > Alitiscatomonas > Alitiscatomonas sp. The sequence continues at coordinate 2,987 of NZ_JAXXBR010000010.1, forward strand.
CACATGATTGCCATGACGGTGGCCGCCATCCAGCTCCACCGCGAGCAGGAGATGATTGAGGCGCTGACAAAGGAACAGGCGCGCATCCGTGCTGAGAACGGCCTCCCCCAGCGGGATCGGTTCTGTGACATTCTGATGGACTACCTCAAGCGGGGCGTTATGCCCTTTGCGGACAACGACAAGAACTACCCCTACCATGAACCGGAGGAACCGCAGACAAAGGAGCAGCTCTGGGCAAAGCTGGTGGAACAGAATAAGAAACTCTCGCCGGACGATCCCGATGCCAAGCGGAAACTCTATAACCACTGCTGTATGTTCGGAACCGCCAGGGATGCCGTAGATCTCTTTG
>NZ_JAXXBR010000009.1:0-3318 GCF_037242085.1 Alitiscatomonas sp.
CATGCCGTTATAAAGATGGGTGGCATGATCTGCTCCCGCCGCAAAGGCTGCGCTGGCGGTTTCGTAATCGGCAACTGTATGGCCAATGGAAACATGGATCCCTTCCTCAGCCGCAGCCTGGATGAATTCCATGGAGCCCGGCTGTTCCGGAGCCAGAGTCACCAGCTTCACAAGACCTCTGGCGTCTGCCTGGAGTCTTTTTAACATGGGCACATCGGGATCATGCAGGAAGTCGCTGTTCTGGGCTCCCTTTTTTGCGCTGGAAAGGAACGGGCCTTCCAGATGGACGCCCACCAACTCTGCACCGCCGCTGTTTTTCTCCTTATGGGCTGCGGCATTCTTACAGATCAGGGAAAGCTGGTCCTCGCCCAGGGTCATTCCTGCCGGGCAGATATACGCCACGCCCTCGGACAGCTCATAATCTGCCATGGCCTGGAGTCCCTCCGGAGTCGCATCGCTGAAATCCTCACCGACGCATCCATGGAAATGAACGTCCACCAGCCCCGGGATCACATAGCAGCCGGAGGCATCCACAGTTTCCCCGTCGCTGCTGGTCCCCGCAAATACAGAGCCGTCTGTGCAAAGATCCTTTTCACAAAAACCATGTTCCAGGTCGAACACGCTTCCGCCGGTTATCCGCATATTTCTACCCCCGTTCCCTCCAGTTTGGAGAGAGCCGCCTCGTCACATACCAGGACAACATCCGGATGGAGCTGAAGGATCGAAGCCGGACACTCCGGTGTGATGGGGCCGCATACAGTCTTATAGATCGCGTCAGCCTTATCTGCACCGCTGGCGATCAGAAGAATACGGCGGGCAGCCATAATGCAGCCGATGCCCATGGTCAGGGCCTGCTTCGGCACATCGTCAGCGCTGGCAAAAAACCGGGCGTTGGCTTCGATGGTGCTCTCTGTCAGATCCACCACATGGGTTTCCTTTACAAAGTGATCAGAGGGCTCGTTGAATCCGATATGGCCGTTTCTGCCAAGTCCCAGAAGCTGAAGATCTGCATATCCAAAGGATTTTACCAGCTCATCATACCTTCTGCACTCCTCCTCCGGATCCTCTGCCAGGCCGCTGGGCACATATGTATTCTCCGGGAGGATATCAATATGGTCAAACAGATTTTTCTGCATGAAATAGCGGTAGCTCTGGTCGTGGTCTCCGGAAAGTCCCTTATACTCATCCAGGTTCACGGAGTGTACTTCCTTAAAGCTGAAATCTCCTCTCTGGTTCCATGCTGCAAGCTGTTTGTATGTTCCAATGGGTGTAGAACCGGTTGCCAGGCCCAGAACACAGCCCGGACGACGGATCACCTCGGCAGAAATAATGTTCGCAGCACGACGGCTCATGGCATCGTAGTCCTTTTCACGGTATATTCTCATAATTTTTCAGTCTCCTTTCCTTATACATACTCCATCCCTATACAGGATGTTTTTCATAAAGGATTGTATCACATTTTTACCCCTGTGTCATCAGAAACAGGCCGGCACTTTCATAACAATTCTGAACCTCACATTTTCTTATGAAGCCAGTGACAAGTACGTCCCATTATGTTATAATTATATCATAGTCGGAAATTATGTAGTTTAGGAGGGTTCTATCTTATGAATTGTTACGGAGTTTCTGTAAATTTAAAAAATATCCCGGAACTGGATCCGGAGTTCACTCCCCTTTTAAAATTCAATGAAGCGTTTCTGAAAGACGCCACAAAGCCCGTATCCATCGCAGTGGAAAGGGCTGACGGCCAGATGGCTGCCTGCCATACAAAGATCCATGAAGAAGCGGAAATGACCCAGGCGAACCATTATTACATTGACCGCCTGGTAAAGACCATGATCTGGCTTCAGGGCGGCTTCCGTGTTTATGTAAATGATAAAGATCTTTATGACTACTTAAGCAGCGTTTACTGCAAAGGCGGAGCCCGTGAATTCGACTGGGATTTCATGTCCCATATCTATGAGCATGAATTTGAGATCGTGTTCACAGAACAGGTTCCTGAGACCAAAAACGCCCCCATTGCCATGGGAGGACACCTGGAAGGCTGCCGCATCGGCTTTGATGCCGGCGGATCCGACCGTAAGGTTTCTGCAGTGATCGACGGAGAGACTGTATTCTCTGAGGAAGTCGTATGGTTCCCGAAGGTTACCGAGGATCCCCAGTATCACTACGACGGGATCGTAGCTGCCTTCAAATCTGCCGCAGAGCATATGCCGCGGGTGGATGCAGTGGGTATCTCCTCTGCCGGAATCTTCATCAACAACCGTACCATGAGCGCATCCCTTTTCCTCAGCGTTCCCAAGGACCTTTATGAGTCCAAGGTAAAGGATATCTACATTCGTGCCGTAAAGGATACCTTCGGCGATATCCCCTATGCCGTAGCCAACGACGGGGATGTTTCCGCCCTGGCCGGAACCATGAGCTTAAAGGACAACAATGTCCTGGGTATTGCCATGGGCACCAGCGAGGCAGTAGGCTACGTAGACGAGGAAGGCCGCATTACAGGCTGGCTCAATGAGCTTGCGTTCGTTCCGGTGGATGCGAACCCCAACGCCATGATCGATGAATGGGCCGGTGATATCGGCTGCGGCGTGAAATACTTCTCCCAGGACGGCGTGATCAAACTGGCTCCCAGAGCCGGAATCCAGCTGGATGAGTCTGCATCTCCGGCTGAAAAGCTGAAAGCTGTCCAGAAGCTGATGGCAGAAGACGATCCCAGGGCAGCAAAGGTTTATGAGTCCATCGGCTGCTATCTGGGCCATACTCTGGCTTATTACTACCAGACCTATGGATTCCGCTATGTGCTCCTGTTAGGCCGTGTAATGAGCGGTAAGGGCGGAGACATCCTGATGGAAACCTGTGACCGCGTTCTGAAGGACGAGTATCCAGAGATCGCCGATAAGTTCCAGTTAAAGCTGCCGGATGAATACTTCCGTCGTGTCGGCCAGTCCATGGCTGTGGCAAGCCTTCCGCAGATCGGCTAAACGGATCCTAAGATCCCATAATAAATAAACGGGGATGCTGTAAAAGCAGGCCTGGGATTCTTCCTTTATCCCTTGCCTTTACGGCATCCCCATTTTCATTTCTATTCATATTCTTTCCACGATATCCAGATTCGTTCCTGCATTTAAACGTAGCTTCCCCAGATCCGCAGTTCTATCGTTTTCCATAAAATAATTTTCTATAAAACAAAAAAGACCAGAACCATCATTCTGATCTTCATCTCTGTACCTTCAAAACCACATACTGAACTTCCGAAACCTTTTAAACAGCCTTTCTGGATAAGCCCTCGACCGATTAGTGACAGTCAGCTCCGTA
>NZ_JAXXBR010000051.1:0-32508 GCF_037242085.1 Alitiscatomonas sp.
AAAAGGAGCTGACCGGGGCGGTGCGGATCGTGTCTATTCCGGGAGGCGACGTCTGTGCCTGCTGCGGCACCCATGTGGAGCGCACCGGTGAGATCGGACTGGTGAAGTTCCTTTCCATGATCCACTATAAGGGAGGTGTCCGTATTTCTCTTCTTTGCGGAAAACGGGCCGTGGAGGATTATGAGAGGAAACGGGACCAGGTCCAGAAGATCTCTGTACTGCTGTCAGCCCGGCCTGGTGAGATCTCCAGAGCTGTGGAGAAGCTTAAGGATGAAGAGGCAAAGCTCCAGGAAAAACTTGTGGCAGCCTATGATAAGCTTATTGCCAGTGAGGTAAGGGACATAAAAGAAGGGGATGGGGATATTTTTATTCTGGAACCGGATTTTGAGGCCATCCAGCTCAGACATCTGGTAAACCGGCTGCTGGAGGAAAAGAAAGGAAGGACCGTCCTGGCCCTGGGAGGAGCCGCAGAGGGCAGCTTCCTCTATGTACTGGGGAGCCGGGACGGCGATATGCGCCGGCTCTCCAGAGAGCTTAACGGGCTCTTAAACGGAAGAGGAGGGGGAAGCGCACAAATGGCCCAGGGCACGTTCTTCGCGACAAAGGACCAGCTCCAGGCCATCTTAAAAGAGAAAGGATTTATGAGCCCTGTACCATGTAATTGATCAGGCGCTCCGAATCGGAGAGTGTATGCGTGGTAATATCAAGCTCCCGGATGTTTCCATTGGAAAAAACAGTAGCCATGGAAAAATACTGGCTCAGCCGGGATTTCAGGTTTACGGAACCTCCTTCCGGAAGGCTTAATTCAACGGCACCGTCACACTGGTTGATCACGTGGAAAAATGCGTCCAGGTTGGAGATGTTCTTCAGCTTTAATTTCATAAGTCATTGCCTCCTGTTGGAAAGTCTGTGGTTTGTGTTAATCATTTAACATACTTTATTGTACCAGAGTGGGTGACAGATGGCAATGGATGAAATAGATAAAAATTTAACAATATCAGAAGGAAAATTTATTAAAAATAGAATGAACCGGTCAACGGGAAAAGGAGAGTATAGGAAAAATGAAAAAAAGGATCCGGGACTATGGAATCAGAATTGGAGATCACCCTGCGGGAGCTTTAAATAAGCTGACAGATGTGCCAGGGGTACGGGTGGGCCACTATACGGTGGACACAGAGGAACATAAAACGGGGGTAACGGTGATCCTTCCCTGTGAGGAGAATATCTTTGCCTCCAGGCTGACGGCAGCGGCCTTTGTCCATAACGGCTTTGGAAAGACTGCCGGCATCCCCCAGATCGAGGAGCTGGGCACCCTGGAATCGCCCATTGCCCTGACCAATACCCTGAACGTGGGAAAGGTCCATGACGCGCTGGTGGATTATATGGTGGAGCAGTGTGAAAGGGACGGCGTGGAGCTCACCTCCATGAATCCAGTGGTGGGCGAGTGCAACGACGCCAGTCTCAATAAGATCACAGAGCGGGTCATCGGGATCCCGGAGGTGCGCGCCGCCATCGACGGCGCATGCAGGGATTTTGAAGAGGGCGACGTGGGAGCCGGAAAGGGAACCACCTGCTTTGGGATGAAGGGCGGCATCGGCAGCGCCTCCCGTCTGGTGGAGCTGGATGGAAAAACGTATGTGGTCGGCGTGCTGGTCCAGTCTAATTTTGGAAAGACGAAGCATTTTGTCCTGGATGGAAAGCCCATGGGAGAACTGCTCAGTGGGAAGATCGAGGAAGCCAGAAAGGATGAGGGGTCTATCATGATGGTGGTGGGAACGGATCTTCCTGTATCCGACCGTCAGTTAAAGCGGATCATCCGGCGTGCCGGTGTGGGCCTTTCCCGGTGCGGTTCTTTCATGGGCCATGGAAGCGGGGATATCATGCTGGGCTTCTCCACGGGAAATGTATATAGGAAGGAAGAGGACCGGGCCGTGATCCCGGCGGCGGTGATGAACGAGGCCATGCTGGATGATGTGTTCGAGGCGGCGGCAGAGGCCACTGAGGAGGCAGTGCTGAATTCCCTGGCGGCAGCCCATACGGTCACAGGTTATAAAGGGAATACCCGGTACAGTCTGACGGACCTGTATCTGAAGGATCTGTAAGCAATGGCGTATTTTCCTTTATTCATCGACCTTTGGGGCCAGGAGATCCTGGTGGTGGGCGGCGGCCCCATTGCTGCCCGGCGGATCCGGGTCTTAAGGGAATTTGGCTGCCGGATCCTGGCAGTGGCTCCGGAGGCTGTAACAGACATAAAAGAAATGGAGAAGGAAATGCCGGAGACTGTGCGGTGGCTCCAGGGAACGTATGAGGAGACCGATCCTCTGGGAATGGATGGCCGTCCCCTGACCCGCCCCCTTTTCGTTCTGGCGGCCGCAGGAGCCGGAGTCAATAAAACGGTGGTGCGGGACTGCCGTCTCCTGGGGATCCCGGTCAACGATGCATCAGAAAAGGAAAACTGCAGCTTTTATTTTCCGGGGATCGCAAAGCATGGGGAGGCTGTGGCGGGAGTCATTTCCGGCGGCGAAGACCACCGGCTGGCAGCCGTTCTTTCAGAGGCCGTCCGAAAGGCCGTGGATGCGGTCATGGAGAATATGGACCAGGAGGGCCCGGCTTAGGCCGGGCTTTTACTGTCCAAGAAACATGGCAAGCTTCAGGGCGTCCAGATATTCCGCCGGGACCTGGAGATTCCCCCGTCCGCTTCCGATCCGGATATCGGGCTTGGCCGCCCCGTGGAAGTCGGAGCCGCCGGTGGGAAGAAGGCTGTACCGGTCTGCCATCCGGCAGAGCTTGTTGCTCTCCTCTGCGTAATTGGAGGAGTGCCAGCATTCCATGCCGCCCAGGCCCAGTTCCTTCAAATTCCGCACCAGCTCCTCGGTCTGCATCCAGCCCAGCCTGTAAAGGCAGGGATGGGCCAGGACCGGAAAACCTCCTGCGTTCCGGATGGCCTGGATGGCTTCTGCTGGCGTGATGATCTCTCGTTTTCTGTAATAAGGCCGGTCCGGATCCAGGTATTTTTTAAAGGCCTGGTCCACAGAGGAGACGCACCCTTTTTTAACCAGGGCCCTGGCAAAGTGCGCCCGGGTGACCACTGTGTCCGGATTTTCCATGACCAGGTCCTCCATAGTAATAGGAAAGCCGTCCTTCTGGAAGGCGGCCAGCATGAGCTGGTTGCGGCTGTTTCTTTTTATTTCCGCCTGATCCAGAAAATCCAGGAAGGCTTTATCTGTATGGTCAATATACAGCCCCAGGATATGGATCTCTTTTTCTTTATACAGACAGGAGAGCTCCACGCCGGGAACCACCTCCAACGGGAAATCGCCGGCGGCCGCCAGGGCCTCTCCGACACCGGAAACGGTATCATGGTCCGTTAAGGCGATGGCGGTCAGTCCTGCCTCACGGGCCAGGGCCGTCACCTCTGCCGGCGTAAAGGAGCCGTCGGAGGCAGTGGAGTGGACGTGCAGATCGATCAGTTTCAATGGGATCCCTTCTTTCAAAATTTATGTAACAATAGTGTAACATAAATTATTGAAACTGTGAAAGAAATTTAAGAATTCTGTTATTCCATTTTTCGCTATTTGTGTTATACTAGTACTCGCATGATTCTGACATGTAGAGAAAACAGCGCCCCAAAAGCGTCAGGGGCCTTTGAAGGTGTGAAGAAATGAGCGATTTGAACAGAAACAGAACGTCCCGGGGAACAGGAAAAAACTCCCAGAGCCGGGCAGGGTCTTCGGGAAGCCGGGGCCGCAGCTCCTCCAGACAGAGTAACGCTGACCGTATCCTGGCGGTCCAGAATGCCAGAAATCTGGGAAGCGGCCGGGGTACGTCCTCAAATAAGAGGCGGGGCAGACGTCGCCGCCAGGGACCAGATGCTGCAAAGATCCTTCTTATACTGATCGGGATCATTATCCTGATCCTCTGTGTGGCCGTGGGAGTCCGTAGCTGCTCCAAAACGGACGGTACGGAAACCTCCGCAGAAGAGACCTCCTCAGAGCCGGAGACTGAGCTGGAAGCAGAGATCACTGTCAACGGTGTTTCTGTCCATGGGATGACGAAAACGGCTGCAGTGGAAAAGGTCCTGGAATCCATGGACTGGCAGATGAAGGTGGTCTGTGGGGAAAAGGAGCAGGCCCTGGAGAACCTTTTAAAAGAAAACGTGGAGAAGGTGGTGGATGAGGCCTTTAAAAAGGGCGAGTCCGCAGATTATGAGATTCCCACCGACGGCCTGGAAGAAGCGGCAGCAGCCCAGGCGGCATCTCTGGCCGGAGCCTGGAATGTAAAGGCGAAGAACGGCTCAATTTCCGCATTCGATGCGGCCAGTGGGAAGTTTACCTTTGCTGAGGGAGAGAACGGGAAGGCTGTCAACGAAGAAAAACTGAAAAATGACATCGTGGCCCGCACCGCAGCGGGAGAGTATGACGCAGTGATCACTGCGGAGGTGGAGGAAACGGCTCCGGAGATCACCGCAGCTCAGGCCAGGGAAAATTTCCAGAAGCTGGGTACATATACTACCACCACCACTGCCAATAAGGACAGGAATGAAAACGTCCGTCTGGCAGCAGCTGCCTTAAATGGAAAGATCATCCAGCCGGGTGAGGAGTTTTCCTTTAACCTGACCACTGGAAACCGGACCACAGATAAGGGCTACCGGCCGGCAGGCGCATACGTCAACGGCGTCCTGGTGGAGGAGCCGGGCGGCGGTGTGTGCCAGGTTTCATCCACCCTGTATAATGCAGTGGTATTTTCCGGACTGAAGACCACCGAGCGCCATGCCCACAGCTATGAGCCTTCCTATGTGACTCCCGGCGAGGACGCCATGGTAAGCTATGACGGCCATTCCGGCCCGGATATGAAATTTGTGAATAATTCGAAAACGGCAGTGGGCATCAAGACCAGCTTCTCAGACCGGAAGCTGACCATCTCCATTTATGGGAATCCGATCCTGGAGGAGGGCGTGACCCTGTCCATGAAATCAGAAAAGGTGAAGGAGCTGGATCCTCCGGCACCCACCTATGAAGAGGACCCCACCCTTCAGCCAGGTGTGGAGGTGGAGGCCAAGGCGGCCACTCCCGGAAGCCGCTGGGTGACCAACCTGATCACTAAAAAGAACGGCGAAGTGATCAGCGACGAGTTTTTCCATAACAGTACGTATAATGGAAAGCCCGCCACCATCAAACGGAATACCTCTGGAAGCGTGGCAGCTCCGGAAGGCGAGAGTTCTTCAGAGAGCAGCGCAGCAGGAGAGAGCCAGTCTTCTTCCGCAGGATCCCAGGAGACGGGAAGCCAGACCGGCCCCACCGCAGCCCAGGGCTCATCGGAGCCGGCTGCCCAGAATGCAGGTCCCGGCGATGTGATCGAACCCTCCACAGAGAATAACAGCCCCAGCGGGAACGCAGGCCCCGGCGGCAGCGATGGTCCCGGAGGAGACAGCCAGGTGGGCCCGGGCTTTGAGGACACATCGGCAGCCCCGGATACGGCGGAACCGGGAGGACCATCCGATATGGGCTTCATTGCCCCCAGAGAAGATTGATAAAAACGGCATGGCCGGCGGAAAACGAAAACGCCTGGCTGTGCCGTTTTCTGCTTTCCGTTTATAAGGGTACCGCTGGGCAGGGAGCAGGATGGGGACCTGGAAGAGTGTGTGGGTAAATTCCACGATACGGAATCGTTCCCGGAAGGCGGAAAACAGAGGCGCAAAAGCGATATTGTTCGTAATAAAATACCTAAAACAGGCATTTTTGCATTTGCATTTTATCGGGAAATTGCTATAATAGGATACAGGTAGTCTTATGTCCATAAGGCGATACTGATAAATAAATAATATTTTATTTATACATTTTATAGGAGGAAAATCAACTATGGCAAGAAAAATGAAAACCATGGATGGTAACCATGCAGCAGCTCATGCTTCCTATGCATTTACCGATGTTGCAGCCATCTACCCGATCACACCTTCTTCCCCAATGGCTGAGGCGACAGATGAGTGGTCTACCGATGGAAGAACAAATATGTTCGGACAGCCGGTGCAGATCACTGAGATGCAGTCCGAGGCCGGCGCAGCAGGTGCCGTACACGGCTCCCTGGCAGCAGGCGCTTTAACAACCACTTATACCGCTTCCCAGGGTCTTCTTCTGATGATCCCGGATCTGTATAAGATCGCCGGTGAGCAGCTTCCGGGCGTATTCAACGTATCTGCCCGTGCCGTTGCTACCCACGCATTAAACATCTTCGGCGACCATTCCGACGTTTACGCATGCCGTCAGACCGGCTGTGCAATGCTTTGTGAATCCAGCGTACAGGAGGTTATGGACTTAACACCGGTTGCTCACCTTGCAGCCATCAAGGGCAAAGTTCCGTTCATCAACTTCTTCGACGGTTTCCGTACCTCCCACGAGATCCAGAAGATCGAGACATGGGATTATGAGGATCTGAAGGAAATGGCTGATCTGGATGCCATCGATGAGTTCCGCGCACATGCTCTGAACCCGAACCATCCGTGCCAGAGAGGTTCTGCCCAGAACCCGGATATTTTCTTCCAGGCAAGAGAGGCCTGCAACCCGTACTACGATGCTCTTCCGGCCATCGTTCAGGAGTACATGGACAAGGTGAACGCTAAGATCGGTACCGATTACAAGCTGTTCAACTACTACGGCGCAGCCGATGCTGAGCACGTGATCGTTTCCATGGGTTCCGTAAACGACACCATCGAGGAGACCATCGACTACCTGCTGGCTCAGGGCAAGAAGGTCGGCGTTGTAAAGGTACGTCTGTACAGACCGTTCTGCACAGAGGCTTTCATCGCAGCGATCCCGGAGACTGTAAAGCAGATCTCTGTTCTTGACAGAACAAAGGAGCCGGGTTCCATCGGTGAGCCGTTATACCTGGACGTTGTTGCTGCCTTAAAGCATACAAAATTTGACGCAGTTCCGATCTACACCGGCCGTTACGGTTTAGGTTCCAAGGATACCACACCGGCTCAGATCGTTGCTGTTTACGAGAATACAGCGAAGAAGAGATTCACCATCGGTATCAACGATGACGTGACAAACCTCTCCTTAGAGTTAGGCGCTCCGCTTGTTACCACACCGGCAGGAACCACCAACTGTAAGTTCTGGGGTCTTGGCGCCGACGGTACCGTAGGTGCAAACAAGAACTCCATTAAGATCATCGGCGACAACACCGATATGTACGCTCAGGCATACTTTGATTACGACTCCAAGAAGTCCGGCGGTGTTACCATGTCCCACTTACGTTTCGGACATACACCGATCAAATCCACTTACCTGATCCGCAAGGCTGACTTCGTTGCATGCCACAACCCGGCCTACATCAGAAAGTACAACATGGTACAGGAGCTGGTTGACGGCGGTACATTCCTTCTTAACTGCCCGTGGGATATGGACGGTCTTGAGAAGCACTTACCGGGCCAGGTGAAGAAGTTCATCGCTGACCACAACATCAAATTCTACACCATCGATGGTGTGAAGCTTGGTATTGAGACAGGCATGGGCCCGACACGTATCAATACGATCCTTCAGTCCGCATTCTTCGAGCTGACAAAGATCATCCCGGCTGACAAGGCCAACGAGTTAATGAAGGCTGCTGCAAAGGCAACCTACGGCCGCAAGGGTGAGGACATCGTTATGAAGAACTGGGCTGCCATCGACGCAGGCGCCAAGGGACTTCATGAGGTACAGGTTCCGGAAAGCTGGAAGAACTGTGAAGACGAAGGTCTTGACATGGTTCACGCCACAGAGGGAAGAGAAGACGTTGTTGAGTTCGTAAATACCGTACAGGCTGCAGTAAACGCCCAGGAAGGAAACAATCTTCCGGTATCTGCGTTCAAGAACTACGTTGACGGTTCCACACCGTCCGGCTCTTCCGCATACGAGAAGCGCGGTATCGCAGTAAACGTTCCGGTATGGAATCCGGACAACTGTATCCAGTGTAACTTCTGTTCCTATGTCTGCCCGCACGCAGTTATCCGTCCGGTTGTAATGACTGAGGAAGAGGCTGCCAATGCTCCGGAAGGAACAAAGATAGTTCCCATGACCGGTATGCCGCAGTACAAGTTTGCTATGACCATTTCCGCTCTTGACTGTACCGGATGTGGCTCCTGTGCAAACGTATGTCCGGGCAAGAAGGGCGAAAAGGCTCTTACAATGGCAAGCCTGGAAGAGAACCTGGGTCAGCAGGAAGTATTCAATTACGGCCAGAAGCTTGACATCAAGCAGGACGTGATCGATAAATTCAAAGAGACGACCGTTAAGGGCAGCCAGTTCAAGCAGCCGCTCCTTGAGTTCTCCGGCGCATGCGCAGGCTGTGGTGAGCCTCCGTACGCAAAACTGATCACCCAGTTATTCGGTGACAGAATGTATATCGCCAACGCAACCGGATGTACCTCCATCTGGGGCAACTCCTCCCCGTCCACACCTTACACCGCCAACAAGGCAGGCAAGGGACCGGCATGGGACAACTCCTTATTCGAGGACAACGCTGAGTTCGGTTACGGTATGTTACTGGCTCAGAACGCCATCCGTGACGGCTTAAAGGCAAAGGTTGAATCCATTGTTGCCAGCGCTGAGGCTTCCGAGGAAGCAAAGGCAGCCTGCCAGGAATGGTTAGATACCTTCTCCGTAGGCGCATTAAACGGCGCTGCAACGGATAAGATGGTTGCAGTTCTTTCCGGCTGCGACTGCCCGACCTGCAAGGAGATCGTTAAGAACAAAGACTTCTTAGCTAAGAAGTCCCAGTGGATCTTCGGCGGCGACGGATGGGCATATGATATCGGCTTCAACGGCGTGGACCACGTTCTTGCCAGCGGAAAAGATATCAACATCATGGTATTCAACACAGAGGTTTACTCCAACACAGGCGGACAGTCCTCCAAGGCTACTCCCACCGGCGCTGTTGCACAGTTCGCAGCAGGCGGTAAAGAGGTTAAGCAGAAAGATCTGGCAGCCATCGCAATGAGCTACGGCTATGTATACGTTGCACAGATCTCCATGGGCGCAGATATGAACCAGACCATTAAGGCTATCGCTGAGGCTGAGGCATATCCGGGACCGTCCCTGATCATCGCCTACGCTCCGTGTATCAACCATGGCATCAAGAAGGGTATGGCAAAGGCCCAGACAGAGGAGAAACTGGCTGTTCAGTCTGGTTACTGGAACATCTTCCGTTACAACCCGGCTGCAGAGAAGAAGTTCACTCTGGACTGCAAGCCCGCTACCGTATCCTATCAGGACTTCATCAATGGCGAGGTTCGTTATACCTCTCTTGCACTGAAGAATCCGGAGAGAGCAAAGACTCTGTTCGCACAGGCTGAGCAGAATGCCAAGGATAAATACGCACATCTGGAGAAGCTGGTGGCTCTTTACGACGACAGTGAGAAATAAGACGTGTTTCGTTAGAAATTTGTAAGAAATTTGACCCGGTATCGTCATTGACGGTGCCGGGTCTTTTTATTATACTAAGTGTATTAAGAGTGTTAATACACTTATAAAAGGCCGGAGAAAGAAAGCGGCCGGAAAGGAGAGAGGGGCGTATGATCATACTGGATTATAAAGACCGGAGGCCCATATACGAGCAGGTGGCTGAAAAGCTGGAAGAACTGATGCTTCTGGGAATCCTGGGAGAGAACGAGCCGCTGCCTTCCGTCCGCAGCCTGGCTATGGAGCTGTCGATCAATCCCAACACGATCCAGAGGGCCTATGCGGAGCTGGAACGTCAGGGATATATTTATACAGTAAAAGGGAAGGGAAGTTTTGTGGCAGAAAACAGTGTTATGAAGGAAAAACGGAAAAAAGACCTGCTGATCCAGGTCAGCGAGGTGATCGATGAGGCGATCCGTCTGGGGATCTCTGGAGAAGAGATAAAAAATATGGTGGAGATCCAGTACCAGGCGGCAGAAAAAGAGGGAGGTGACCGGACGTGATCGAGGCAAAAAATCTCACAAAAAAATTTGATTCCATCGTGGCCGTTGACCACATCGATGCCAGGATCAAGGACGGCTGCGTCTTTGGCCTCATCGGTACCAACGGGGCTGGGAAAAGCACGTTCCTGCGGATGGCCTGCGGCGTTTTGAAGCCGGACGAGGGGACCATCCAGATCGACGGCGAGGATGTTTATGAAAATACGAAGGTCAAGGGACGGTTTTTCTATATTTCCGACGATCAGTTTTTCTTTGGAAACGGGACGCCCCAGGAGATGATGACCTTTTATAAAAGTATTTATCCCTCCTTTGATGTCCAGAGAGCCTGCGGTCTTCTGGAATCCTTTTCCCTGGATAAAAGAAGAAAGGTATCCACCTTCTCCAAGGGAATGAAAAAACAGCTTTCCGTGATCCTGGGGCTCTGTGCCAATACGGAATATCTGTTCTGTGACGAGACTTTTGACGGGCTGGATCCGGTGATGCGCCAGGCTGTGAAGAGCCTGTTTGCCAATGATATGGCAGAGCGGAATTTAACGCCCATCATCGCTTCCCATAACCTAAGGGAGCTGGAGGACATCTGCGATCATGTGGGGATCCTTCACAAGGGCGGGATCCTGTTATCGAAGGATCTGGACGATATGAAATTAAATCTACACAAGATCCAGTGTGTGCTTCGGCCAGGAATGGAGGCCGGGGAGATCCCAGGCTTAGAGATCCTTAAGACCGAGCGGCGGGGAAGTCTTTCTACGATCACGGTCCGCGGGACCAGGGAGGAAGTGGAGGCCGCCATGCGGTCCTGCGAGCCGGTATTTTTTGAGGCGATCCCCCTGTCCCTGGAGGAGATCTTTATCAGTGAAACGGAGGTGGCTGGTTATGACGTCAAAAAGCTTATTTTTTAGGCTGATGAAGGAGGACCTGAAGCGCAGGCTCTGGGCCTTTGGGCTTTCCTTCCTGACTTTCTTTTTTGCGATGCCTGTGCTGGCTGCCATGGGCGTCACAAACCTGGAGCAGCAGTATGCGCTCTGGGTGGAAGATGCGGGAAACTATGATTTCGGAGCCGGAAATACGGCGGAAACAGAATTTTCCAGAAGACTTGGGGAGCTGGCAGTCGAGAGCATCGGCCTTGAGAATGTGGTCATGGGCTTCCTTGTGATCACGGCGGCCCTGGTCCTGGCCCTTACGGGCTTTTTGTATCTCCATTCCAGAAAGCAGGTGGATTTTTACCACAGCATTCCCGTGCGCCGGGAGATCCTCTTTACGGTCCGCTTTGTGGACGGGATCCTGGTCATCGGTTCCATGTATCTGGTGAACCTGCTGTTTACTCTGGGGATCCTGGGGGCTGCCGGGGCGTCAGTACCGGGGATGGTCTCCGGAGCGCTCTGGACCTTCCTGGTGCATATGACGGGATTTCTGCTGAGCTACGGGCTCATGACGGCTGCGGTGATGCTCACCGGAAACTTCTTCATTTCCGTTCTGGGCGGCATCGTCCTGTTTGGCTATGTGCCTGCGGTGGCAGTCCTGTTCCAGGGGCTGATGCAGATGTTCTTTGTTACGATGGACTTAAGGATCTCCGGCATCGCGGAGTGGATCGTCCACGGATCCCCAGTCCCCTATTATGTGTCGCTGATCGGAGAAGGAGCGGATCTTCCCATGGCGCGGTATGGAGAGCTGATGGGAAGGATCCTGCCGGCCCTTCTGGCGGGCCTTGTTCTGGCAGTCATTGCCGGGCTCCTTTATAAATTCCGTCCCTCAGAGGCGGCCGGAAGAGCCATGGCCTTCCGGATGACAAAGGCGCCCATTAAGATCCTTCTGGTGGTGCCCGTCACGATCCTCATGTGCCTTTTATTCTGGAACATGTATTACGAAAGCCTGGGCTGGGCTGCCTTCGGGTTCGTGTTCGCCCTTTTCATCAGCCATGGGATCATTGAGATCCTTTATAATTTCGATTTCCGGAAGCTTTTTGCCAACCCGGTCCATCTGGGCATCAGCGCCGTCCTGGCATTGGCGGTCATCGGCGTGTTCCGGTACGACCTTACAGGCTACGATTCCTACCTGCCCTCTGAGGAGAAATTCCAGTCTGCCTCTGTATTTACCTACACCCTGGGCGATTTCCAGGATTACGGTCTCCCAGTGAAAGCGGAAAGCAGAGAATGGGAAACGGAGCAGAGCGGATATCTGTGGAAATATATGGATGGATCCGATTACGCGGCTGGAAACATGGAGATCACCGATTACGGCCTGGTGAAGGACCTGGCGGAGGCGGGGATCGCCGCCGCAGAGGAGTCCAAGGCCATCCGGTTCCAGAATCTGGAGGAGCCGGCTGGCGACGACGCATACATGGCCCGGATCGAAGTGGGCTTTAAGGAGAAAAACGGAAGTCTCCGTTACCGGTATTACCGTATCGACATGAAGGAGTCCATGGACCTGATGGAACGGTTATATGCCAGCGCAGAATATAAAAAGGGCGCATATCCGGTCATGAGCTTCCATCCGGAAACCACCACAGGCATCTATATCTCCGACGGGAACCAGGCGTCCCTGGTGACAGAGGATCCGGAAATGACAGCAGAGCTTCTGGCGGCCTATCAGGAAGAACTGGAGGCGCTGTCCCTTACAGAACGGACGGAGGAGATCCCGGTGACGGCCCTGCGGTTCCTCACAGAGGCAGAGAAAGAGTATCTGAATGCCATTTCCGCCTTCAGGACCCAGAATTTTTCCGGTTCCTTCCGCCTCAGGGACATGGATCCCCAGGTAAACTTTTTTCCGGTGTACTCTTCCTTTACAAAGACCATGGGGCTTTTAAAGGAGGCGGGAGCTGCTCTTCCAGAGGAGTTGGAGCCGGAGGACGTGGAACGCATGGAGATCGTCTGCCATTATGAGGATTCTGCATTTTACAAAGAGTACGAGGAAGCGGGCTGGGAGGTGACTGAAGCGGATAAGGAAACCAGCAGCCTGATGATCCGGAACGATGGCACGGCAGAAGCAAAAGAGCAGATCAGACAGGTGCTGGAGGCAGGAAAACGCAGCTGGTTCTTTGATCTCAACGACCTGGCGCCCCGCGAGAGAGGCTTTATGGTCCAGGTATATCTGACGCCAGAGGCAGACGGGACCCAGTCGGGAGAGCCGGTGACCATGGGCTTCAGCCCTTATGAGATACCGGAAATCATCCGCCAGGAGTTTTCCTACGACCCGGAGAGTGCCTACCAGGCATCCTGGGGCCTGGCTGGGAAAAAGGATTGACTTTATGGTTCTGATTGGATAAGATAGACATATATACAAAGGAAAGGGGAACCAGAGTTATGTCTATTTTTGATGAAGTGAAAAGAAGCATCAGCAGCACCGGAAAACAGGTGGCAAAGCGTACAAAGGAGATCTCCGATGCGGTTTCCATCCGCTCCCAGATCAACGAAGAGAAGGAAAATGTAGCGAAGCTGTATGCGACTGTGGGAAAAAAGGTATTCCAGAATGCCACAGAGGCAGATGAGGAAAAATTCTTTATGGAATTCACCTCCATCCGCAGCAGCCTGGAGAGAAAGAGAGAGCTGGAAGAACGTCTCACAGGAATGGACGGCTGCATTTACTGTTCTGAATGCGGAGCCCGCATCGACAAAAACTCCAAATTCTGCAATAAGTGCGGAGCCCGTGTGGATAAGAACAAGGTAGCTGCCAATGAGGCCATGGCCGAGGCTGAGGCCCATCAGATGGACGGTACCAAGGAAGAGGAGCAGGAGGCCCAGTATGTGGTCAACGAGATCGAGAACGCCTCTGCCGATATTATAATGGATATTGTGAACCATTAAGGGGACGGACCCAGATTGCCGCAAACGGAAGCATCGTGTTTGCGGCAATGTGGGTCCTTTTTTATGCGGCGGTGGAGCGAAAGAGCCTCACAGGCCAGATTTTCTTTTCCCTCATCCCCGCCACAACCAAAACAGCCCCCGCCCGTTCGCGCAAACACGATGCTTCCGTTTGCGTGAATGGGCGGGGGCCGTTTCTGCATCACCCTTTCCCGTTCCAGCAGTATGTACAGAGCTTACACGGCTCGATGCCGATGGATTCCACCAGATCGTCCAGGCGGTGGAAGCGGAGGGTGGTGAAGTGGAGCCGTTTCCGGATCTCTTCTACCATTTCCTTGTAATTCTGGCTGTCGGGATCGGTGTAGGTGGCCAGTGTTTCTTCAGAAACGTTTTCTCCTTCCCGGTCCCGGATGACCCGTCGTGTGATCAGATCGTACTCGGATCTGGAGCGGGAGAAGTTTAAGTACGGGCAGCCGAAGGTGATGGGCGGACAGGCCGGTCTTACGTGGACCTCCTTTGCGCCGCTTTCATATAAAAATTCTGTTGTCTCTCCCAGCTGGGTCCCGCGGACGATGGAGTCGTCGATCAGCAGGAGTTTTTTATCCCGGATCAGCACGTCCACAGGGATCAGCTTCATTTTAGCAATGAGGTTCCTCTGCTTCTGGCTGGAGGGCATAAAGGACCGGGGCCAGGTGGGCGTATATTTGATGAAGGGGCGGGAGAAGGGAATGCCGGATTCGTTGGCATAGCCTACTGCATGTGCAATACCGGAATCGGGTACGCCGGCTACGCTGTCGGCGGTGACGCCCTTATCTCTTCTTGCCAGGAGCTTTCCGCAGTCATAACGCATTTTTTCCACGCTGATGCCTTCGTAGCTGGCGGTGGGATAGCCGTAATAGGCCCACAGGAAGGCGCACATCTTCATCTCCTTCCTCGGAGCGCTTAAGCATTCTACGCCCTCGGGCGTGATAAAGTCGATCTCGCCGGGGCCCAGCTCTGAATAGTGATGGTATCCCAGGTTCAGATATGCGAAATTCTCAAAGGAAGCGCAGAACGCCCCGTCCTTCTGGCCGATGGTGATGGGGGTACGGCCGTAGCGGTCCCGGGAGGCGTAGATGCCTTCCGGCGTCAGGAGAAGCATGGACATGGAGCCCTGGATCCGCTCCTGGGCGTAAAGGAGTCCGTCCACCAGACTGTCCTTCTGGTCGATCAGAGAGGCCACCAGCTCCGTATCGTTGATCTTTCCGCCGCTCATGCTCATAAAGTGGACGTGGCCGTTTTTATAGGCCTCCTTTATCAGCTCTTCGGGATTGCGGATTACCCCGACTGTGGTCAGGGCATAGGTTCCCAGATGAGAACGGATCAGCAGGGGCTGGGGATCCATGTCTGAGATACAGCCAATGCCCAGAGTTCCCTCCAGTTCATCCAGATCGTGGTCAAATTTGGTCCGGAAGGGTGTGTTTTCGATGTTGTGGATGGCGCGCTGGAAGCCGTTTTCGCCGTATACGGCCATGCCTCCGCGCCGGGTTCCCAGATGGGAGTGGTAGTCGATACCAAAGAAAAGATCCATGGTACAGCTGGTCTTCGATGCTACGCCAAATATACCGCCCATAAACATTCTCCTTTTATAAGTAAATATTTATAATAGTGATACAAAATTAAGAACATCTAATATGATATCACATCCTCCGGGAGAGGACAACAATTAATTTACTTTTCACCGACGAAATTGGTGACCACAGCTCCGCCGATCATCAGCATAATGCCCAGAAGAACGGCCCAGACGGACAGGGAGGAAAGCTCTCCAAATAATCCTGTGTTGTAAAAAATGGCAAAGGGAGAAGCCAGCACCAGGCCAAGGATGGCCCCATAGGTCTGGACGCCGTACCGTTCAAACAGGAAGGAGATCAGCCGGGCAATGAGAACGATCCCCAGGAGAACGCCGATGCCAAAGGGAGCTAAAAGCAGGAAGCCGTCCTTTAAGGCCGCCAGGTCCATGGCCCGGAGCCCATCTAAAAAGCTGGTGATGGTGTTTATGATGCCGTAGTAGTAGCCCAGGATCATGAGCATCATGGAGCCGGATACGCCAGGGATCACCATGGTGGCAGAGGCAACGATCCCCAGCACAAAGAGGATGGCCATGGTAGAGCCGTTGACCGGGAGGACCGCCAGGGTATCCCCGCCGGTTTTAAGAAGAGGCAGTCCTGCGGATACGGCAAAGGCCAGCAGGAAGGCCAGAATGGCTCCGGCGCCCATTTTTCCGCTGCCGGCGGCTTTTTTCTCGTTCATGGCTCTGTAAAGGGCCGGAAGGCCGCCCAGGATCAGCCCCACAAAGGTCATGCAGGTGACGAAGGTGTGGTTTTCCAGCAGATATTCGATGGCGTAGGTGAAGCCGGCGATGCCCAGGACGCAGCCCAGAAGAACGGGGGACAGCAGGGCCAGGCTTTCCTTCACATGCTTTGTGAAGCCGGAAATACTGTTGATCAGCCGGTCGTAAATGCCGAAAGAAACGGCCATGGTGCCGCCGGATACGCCGGGGATCACGTTGGCAATGCCGATCATGACGCCCTTGATGATATTGAAGACAAGTTCCATAATCTTCTCCTTCTTATTTAATATAGGGTTTAATATAGGGGCATGGGCCCCTGTGCCGGGAAAACAGGCCGCATGGACGGCACGATTCCCAAGGAATCATTATACATGAAAGGAGAGGGCCTTTCAAGTGCAGCCTTAAAATCCTTGTATCCTTAACGGAATTGTGATACACTAGCGTGTAAACAAGCGTGGCTGCATGGATAAAAATGCAGCTGCAGACAAAAGAATCAGGCACCAGGAGGACAAACATCATGGAAAAGAGAAATCATCATCCGGAAACGGTCTGCATCCAGGGAGGCTGGAATCCCGGCAACGGAGAGCCCAGAGTGCTGCCCATTTACCAGAGCACTACATTTAAATATTCCAGCAGCGAGCAGATGGGCCGTCTGTTCGATTTGGAGGAAGACGGATATTTTTATACGAGACTGGCCAATCCCACCAACGACGCAGTGGCGGAAAAGATCTGCGAGCTGGAGGGAGGCGTGGCTGCCATGCTGACCTCCTCTGGCCAGGCTGCCAATTACTTTGCTGTTTTTAATATCTGCAGCGCCGGGGATCACATTGTAAGCGCCGCTACTATTTACGGCGGCACCTCCAACCTGTTTACGGTGACCATGAAGAAACAGGGCATCGACGTGACGCTGGTGGATCCGGACGCACCGGAGGAGGAGATCGAGAAGGCATTCCGCCCCAATACGAAGGCCGTATTCGGGGAGACCATCGCCAACCCGGCCCTGGTGGTCCTGGATATTGAAAAATTTGCCCGCCTGGCTCATAAGCACGGAGTTCCGTTAATCGTGGACAATACCTTTGCGACCCCCATCAACTGCCGTCCCTTTGAGTGGGGGGCCGATATCGTGACCCACTCCACCACCAAATATATGGACGGCCATGCCCTGACTGTGGGCGGCTGTATCGTGGACAGCGGAAATTTCGACTGGAACGCCCACGCGGAAAAATTCCCGGGACTTACGACCCCGGACGACTCCTACCACGGCGTGGTCTATACGGAAAAATTTGGGAAGAAGGCCTATATCACCAAGGCCACGGCCCAGATGATGCGGGATCTGGGCTCCATCCAGGCTCCCATGAACGCATTTTTACTGAATATCGGTTTGGAGACTCTGCATTTACGGGTGCCGCGTCACTGTGAGAACGCCCAGAAGGTGGCAGAATGGCTTTCTGCCAGAGAGGATGTGGCCTGGGTCAATTATCCCGGATTAAAGGATAATAAGTACCATGCCCTGGCAGAGAAATATATGCCCTCGGGAAGCTGCGGAGTGATCTCCTTCGGCTTAAAAGGAGGACGGGAGGCTGCGGGAGTGTTTATGGACCGGCTGAAGCTGGCGGCCATCGTCACCCATGTGGCAGACGCCAGGACCTGTGTCCTCCATCCTGCCAGCCATACCCAACGTCAGCTTTCGGATGAGCAGCTGGTGGAGGCGGGCGTGGATCCGTCCCTGATCCGTTTAAGCGTTGGGATCGAAAATGTGGATGATATCATCGAGGATCTGAGACAGGCCCTGGAACAGTAGGAAGGAGGAACTATGGTAGCAGAGGAAGTGAGAGGAAAGGGAAAACGCGGGCTTTTAAGGATCATATTTGGCCGTACCACGTTCTTTATCCTGTTCATGGCGCTGCAGATCGCCGTTCTGGCCTGGATCTATTTCTGGCTGGACGACCGGTATCAGGCGTATGGATACGGCGCCTTCGGCCTGGTCAGCGCCGTCCTGGCGATCCGGATCTTAAATGAAAAGCAGAATGCCAGCTTTAAGATGGCCTGGCTGGTCCCTGTCCTTCTGTTTCCGGTATTTGGCTGCCTGTTTTATATTTTTGTGCAGCTCCAGATGGAGACAAAGATCCTGGCCAAGAGGATCGCGGATATCCGGATCCGCACCAGGTCTTATCTGAATCAGAATGAGGCCATCGCGGCAAAGCTCATGAAGGAAAACCGGAGGAATGCAAACTTAAGCCGCTACCTTTCGGAGCGGGCGGGCTATCCGGTCTATGACAGGACAAATTTTAAATACTATCCTCTGGGAGACGATTTCTTTCCGGACCTTCTGGAGGAGCTCAAGGCAGCAGAGCGGTTCATATTCCTGGAATATTTTATCATCCAGCGGGGAGAGATGTGGGACAGTGTCCTTAAGATCCTGGAGGAAAAGGCGGCGGCCGGAGTGGACGTGCGCGTCCTCTATGATGGAATGAACTCCTTTTCAAACCTGCCCCACGATTATCCAAAGGAGCTGGAGGCAAGGGGAGTCCGCTGCCGGATCTTCAACCCCATCCGGCCGGCTATCTCCACCAGCCAGAACAACCGGGATCACAGAAAGATCCTAGTGATCGACGGCCACACGGCATTTACCGGAGGCGTCAATCTGGCGGACGAGTACATCAACCGGAAGGTCCGGTTCGGTCACTGGAAGGATAATGCCGTCCGCCTGAAGGGAGAGGCGGTGAAAAGCTTCACAGTCATGTTTTTACAGATGTGGAGCGTCTGTGCCTTCCGGCCGGAATATGACTTTGATTATGGGCCGTTCCTGGATACGGGAGACCATTTCCACAGCCCTGCCTTAAACATGGACGGCTATTCCATTCCGTTTTCCGACAGCCCCCTGGACGGGGAGCCGGTGGGCCACCAGGTCTATCTGGATATCCTCTACCAGGCAAGACGATATGTATACATTATGACGCCGTACCTGATCCTGGACGACGATATGGTGACGGCCCTCACCTATGCGGCCAAGCGCGGAGTGGATACGGTCATCGTCATGCCCCATATCCCGGATAAGAAATACGCCTTTATGCTGGCCCATTCCTATTATCCGGAGTTAATGGAGGCCGGAGTGAAGATCTATGAGTACCTGCCTGGTTTTATCCATTCCAAGACCTTTGTCAGTGACGATGAAAAGGCAGTGGTAGGCTCCATCAACATGGACTTCCGGAGCCAGTATCTGAACTTCGAGTGCGCCGTATATATTTATAAGAATCCGGTGGTCGGGGATATCCGGGCAGATTTTGACGAAACACTGAAAAAATGTGTCCGCATGTCCATGGAATCCTATGAATCCCTGCCGCTGATGCACCGGTTCTGGGGAAGGACCCTGCGGCTGATCGCGCCGCTGATGTAGGAGTTCTTCCAGAAGCTGGAGCCGTTGGAACCGGCCCCCGAAAGTCAGACTTAGATCTGGCCTTGGGGGCCATTTTTTTTCGCCCGGCATAGAAGAGTTTCTGGCCGCAGCTGCCGTAGGACACAAAAACACAGAAAGTTCATAAAATCCCGCCGTGCCCTTCACAGATTCAACACATTCATCTGGTAAAGTTTACATGTTTTATAAAGTTTCCTTTATGATTATAAAATAAATATAAAAGGAGAGATCGTATGAACCGAGGAAAAGCCATGGCGGTGCTGGCAGCCGTATGTGCCGTGTCGGCGGGAATGACTGCAACGGCCTACGGGGCGGAAAGCACCTTTGAAATGAAGAAAAAAGTGGTGAGCCTGCTGGGGATCCTGACTACCAGCGACCGGAATGCAGAGGTAACAAGGGAAGAATTTGCCGGGATGCTGGTAAAAGCTTCATCCCAGAGACAGAGCTATGGAGCGGCAGTCACCGGCGCGGTGTTTGCCGACGTGGCTGCCGGCAGCCAGTACGCCTCCGCCATCCGGACGGCATCCTCCAACGAGTGGATGAGCGGCTTTCTGGGCGGCAATTTTAAGCCGGAGGAGGGCGTGACCTTAAGAGACGCGGCCAAAGGGGTCCTGGGCCTGTTAGGTTATACCAACGAGGACTTTTCCGGAAATCTCAACGGGAACCGGATGGCAGAATTTTCCGCCCTGTCTCTGGACTCCGGGATCTTCAGGAACCAGGATGAGGTCCTGACCAGGGAGGACTGCATCCATCTTTTTTACAACCTTATGAAGGCCCAGATGAAGGAGGGAGGGCAGTATGGAAGCAAGGTGTTCGATCTGACCTACAACTCTGATGGGGAGGTGAACACCTCTTCGATCCTGGACAACAGCCTAAAGGGGCCGAAGATCTTAAACCAGGGCAGCCGGAATCTGAAGCATCTGGTGCCCTTTTCCCTGGATAAGGCGGTAATGTTCCTGAACGGCGAATCCTCGGATGAGATTGAGATCAACGATTACGCCACTGTGGTCTATTACCATGAGGAGACAAAGACGATCTTTGCCTATTCCAGCGACGGAGAAAATAAAGGAGCCACTGACGGCCGCATTAAGGCCATCTATTATTCGGCCTCAGACCCCTTTACACCGGTGTCGGTGGTGTTAAACTCCCATGATCAGGATAATTCGGAGGATGGGGATGTGTTCACCATAAACGGCTCAGAGCTCCAGTATCTGTTTTCTGTCTATGGCGATTACGGTGTGGGCGACGATGTGGCCATTGTATGGGAAAAGAGCGGTACCGAAGAAAATCCTACCTATACGGTGGTAGACGTTGTGGGAGATGAATAAAAGGAGCAGTCATGAGTATGGAAGAAAAGAAAGTCATTAAAAAAAAGAAAAAGAAAAAGGGAGCCAGAACAGCAGTCATTCTGGCCCTGGTACTGGCGTCGGGTGTCGGCGGAGCCTTCCTGTGGAAGCAGAAAAAGGCAGCCGGAGCGGCAAAAACAAACGACCAGGTGCAGACGGCGGAGGCAGCGGTCATGGACATCACCTCAGAGCTGACGGCATCCAGCTCCCTGTCTCCCAAGGATACCTATGAGGTCACATCCCTGGTGGAGGGCGAGGTATTGGAGGCCCTGTTTGAGGAAGGAGATGTGGTGGAAAAGGACCAGGTCTTATACCGGATCGACGCCTCCTCCATGGATTCAGATTTAAGCTCCGCGGAAACCAGCCTCTTAAGGGCCAGGGAAAGCCAGCAGTCGGCCCAGGAGGATTATAATGAGGCGGCGGGAACGCTTTCAGGAAATACATATAAGGCATCTGTCTCCGGATATGTAAAGACCTTATATATCAAGGAGGGCGATAAGGTTTCCAATGGGACAAAGCTTGCAGATATTTATGATGATTCTGTCATGAAGCTGACGGTTCCATTCCTTTCGGCGGAAGCGGAGCAGATCCAGGTGGGAAGTCCGGCAGTACTGACTCTGGAGGATACGGGAGAGGAGCTCCAGGGAATCGTGACGGTGGTCAGCAGTATGGAGGAGACGCTTTCCGGGGGCCGCCTGGTAAAGGCTGTGACCGTGGAGGTGGAAAACCCCGGAGGTCTTACAACTCTGGTACAGGCTGCGGCAGCTGTGGGAGAGGCTTCCAGCTGTGAGCCTGGGACCTTTGTACCAAAAACGGAGACGACCCTCAGCGCGGACCTGTCCGGCCAGGGAAGCCTGGAGGTGGAGAACCTTCTGGTTTCCGAAGGAGCCTCTGTGGACAACGGGACCGCCCTCTTTAAGGCCACGGACCAGTCGGCTGCAAAGTATCTGGAAACCTTTAAGGACGCCCTGGAGACTGCCGGGGATAATGTGAAAAATGCAGAGAATAAGCTGGAAAATACCCAGGATACCATCGGAGACTATACCATTACCGCCCCCATTTCCGGCACTGTCATTACGAAAAACGCCAAGGCCGGAGATAAGATCACCAAGGGGACCAGCGGGAATACGGTGATGGCTGTGATCTATGATCTGTCGGCCATGACCCTGTCCATGTCGGTGGATGAGCTGGATGTGGGGAGCGTGAAGGCCGGGCAGACCGTGGAGATCACCGCCGATGCTGTGGAGGGGGAGACCTTCACAGGCACGGTCACCAATGTAAGTCTGGAGGGAAGCTATTCCAACGGCGTTACCAACTATCCGGTGACAGTGACCCTGGAAGAGACGGGAGACCTGCTTCCGGGTATGAACGTGGATGCCACCATTATCCTGGACAGCGCCCAGGATGCCCTTTGTATCCCGGCGGGAGCCCTTATGCGGGGAAACCGGGTATATGTGAAAAAGGATCCGTCCTCCAGCCAGACGGACCAGACGGAAGGAACAGAAGACGGCTCCGAAGAAGCGGCTCGCGGCCAGTCCGGCGGCTCCGGTCAGGGCCAGTCCGGCGTACCCGACGGCTTTGAGGCCGTCCAGGTGGAGACCGGAATCATCAATGATGATTATGTGCAGATCCTTTCCGGGCTTTCCGAGGGAGATGAGGTCTACGTGGATCCGGATTCTGGCTCTGGCACCAGTATGGATATGATGATGATGGGACCCGGCGGCATGGGCGGCGGAATGGGAGGCGGCCCCGGCGGCGGAGGCGGCGGCATGGGCGGCGGCCCCAGACCATAAGAAGGGAGTGCGGTCCATGGAAAAAAACACAAGCGCAGGAAAGATCCCTCTGATCCAGCTGAAGGACATCTATAAGATCTACCAGATGGGGGACGAGGAGGTGCGGGCCAGCGACGGGATCTCCCTTACCATTGAAAAGGGAGAGTTTGTGGCCATTGTAGGAAAATCCGGCAGCGGAAAATCCACGCTGATGAACATCATCGGAGCCCTGGACGTTCCCACGGAGGGGGAATACCTTCTGGACGGCCAGGACGTAAGCGATATGACGGACAACCAGCTGGCCCAGATCCGGAACACCATGATCGGCTTCGTATTCCAGCAGTACAATCTGCTTCCAAAGCTGAACCTTCTGGAGAACGTGGAGCTTCCCCTCCTTTACGCGGGCATGGATCCCTGGGACCGGAGGGAACGGGCCATGGAATCCCTGGAACGGGTAGGACTGAAAGAAAAGTGGAGGAATTTTCCAAAGCAGCTTTCCGGCGGCCAGCAGCAGAGGGTCTCCATTGCCAGGGCCCTGGCGGGAAATCCGTCGCTGATCCTGGCCGACGAGCCCACCGGCGCCCTGGATTCCAAAACTGGCCGGGAGGTTCTGGATTTTTTAAAGAAGCTCAACCGGGAGGGAAATACCATCGTTATGATCACCCACGACAGCTCCATTGCCCTGGAGGCAGAACGGGTGGTGCGGATCATAGACGGCAGGATCAATTTTGATGGGGATGTGAAAGAATATGCTGCAATCATTTAAAATGGCTTTGAAGAGTATCTGGGGAAACAAGATGCGCTCCTTCCTCACCATGCTGGGGATCATCATTGGGGTGGCCTCTGTGATCATCCTGGTGAGCATCGTCAACGGATATATGTCTTATATGACGGAGAGCTTTGCCAGCATGGGCGTTAACCAGATCACCGTCAATTACAGGTCCCTGCCATCAAGGACCATTGATGTGGAGGAGTTTTACGAATTTTATGAGGAGAATCAGGATCTGTTCCAGGGAATGACGCCCAGCGTTTCCGTAAGCGCCACCGTGAAGCACGGCAGCGATACCATGGACGCCACCACCGTAGGCGGATACAGTGAGGATCAGCTCTCCATCAAGGGGTATGAGCTCTCCTGCGGAAGGAACCTGCTGTATTCGGATATGGCCTCCCGCCAGAAGGTGGCCGTGGTGGGAGCCTATGTGGCGTCGGAGCTTTTTGGAAGCCCGGAAAAAGCCCTGGGAGAAAAGATCAAGCTCAACGGGGATAATTATACAGTGGTGGGCGTTGTGGAGCAGCAGACGGAAAGCGCTGCGGACTTTGACGACGGCTGTACCGACGATTTCGTGTGGATCCCCTATTCCCGGGCGGCCAAGATCGCCAGGAACGCCGTCATAAGCAATTATACCTTTACCTCCTATGACATAAACGATACGGATGCCTGTACGGCAGCCCTGGAGGAATTCTTATACAGCAAAATGAAAAATGACGATCTGTATTCGGTGACGGCCATGAGCTCCCTGATGGATACCTTAAACGACCAGATCGCCATGATGTCCATGATGTTAGGCGGCATTGCCGGGATCTCTCTTTTAGTGGCCGGCGTGGGCGTTATGAATATCATGCTGGTATCGGTCACAGAGCGTACCAGGGAAATCGGTATCAGGAAGGCTCTGGGAGCCAAAAAACGGGTGATCCTCCAGCAGTTTGTCATCGAGGCGGCTGTGACCAGCACCATCGGCGGTCTGGCGGGAATCCTGCTTGGCTCCCTGGCCAGCGTGGGGATCGGTATGCTCATGGGAATTGACGCTCCCCCTACGGTTTCAGCAGTGCTGGTATCCTTTTCTGTTTCGGTGGGCATCGGCCTGGTATTTGGCTATATGCCGGCCAGCCGGGCGGCGGGACTGAATCCCATCGACGCCCTGCGGAGCGAATAAGGGACAGAGAAAGAAGGTGACAAATGCCCATTCCTGGATTATAATGGGGAAAGACAGAATGATTGGGAGGTACATAGAAAATGAAAGTTGCAGACATGCACTGCGATACCATTGCTGAGATCTATGCAAAACGCCAGGCAGGAGAAGAATGCGGGATCTTAAAAAACAACCTGCACATCGACCTGGAGAAAATGGAGCGGGGGGATTATGCGGTACAGAACTTTGCCGTATTCGCCCATATGGAGAACCTTAAGGGGAAAATGCCCCTTCCGGAGTATGCGCTCCGTCTCATCGATACGTTTTTCACAGAGCTCCGCAGATATCCGGACCGGATCGGGATCGTAAGAAGCTTCCGGGACATTGAAAAAAACATGGCGGAGGGACGTATGTCCGCCCTCCTTACGATGGAGGAGGGAGCCATCTGCCAGGGAAAGCTGGAATATCTCCGGATCTTTTACGAGCTGGGCGTCCGTATGTTCACCTTTACCTGGAATTTCCCCAACGAGCTGGCGTACCCCAACCGGTATGAATATCTGGGACCGGGACAGGATTCCTTCGTGCCGGAAACAGAAAAGGGGCTTACGGAAAAGGGCTTTGAATTCCTGGAGGAGATGGAGCGCCTGGGGATCATTGCCGACGTGTCCCATCTGGGCGATAAGGGGATCCTGGATGTGATCAGCCATGCGAAGCGTCCCTTTGTGGCCAGCCATTCCGGCGCCAGAGCCGTCTGCCGTCACTGCCGGAACCTGACGGATGAGATGATCCGCGGGATCGGGGAAAAGGGCGGCGTCATGGGCGTCAACTATTTTACGGAATTCCTCCGGGATAAGGAAAAATTCGGGGATCCCATGAAAACATCCCTGGACGATATGGTGGCCCATATCCGCCGCATCATCCGTGTGGGCGGGATCGATTCCGTGGGCCTGGGATCGGATTTTGACGGAGCGGCCGTGTCCATGGAGATCACCAATGCCGGAGACATGCAGCTTCTGGCGGCCCGGTTGGAGAAGGAAGGCTTTTCCACAGAGGAGATCGAGAAGATCTTCTATAAAAATGTTTTCCGTGTCTACCGGGAGATCCTGAAATAAAGGCCGGATGGCTGGAAAAATGGAGGATGAAGGAATGCGTCCTGGGAAAATACTCCCGGACGCATTCTTTTCTTTTGCTTTTTTCGAGCTTTTATGGTAGACTTATAACCAAATGAATTTCTATGGAGTGTTTTAAGAATGAAAGATGAAGGAAATGTAGCGGATTATATGGCGTCCTTAAACCGGGCCAGGAGGCGGAGACGGAACCGTCCGCCCTATGGAAAATATGCGCTGGCTGCCGCGGTGGTCTGCGTGGCTGCGGCCGGGATCTTTTTCGGCGGGAGGGCCGTAAAGGGATATATGGATAAAAAGCCGGCGGCAGCAACGGAAACCTCTGAGGAAGGGGAAACGGGCCCTGAAGCCGGGACTCTGGATGAAAGCGCGCTGGCCGCTGAGGAGGCCTCCCGCCAGGCCAGGGATGCGGAGCGGCTTGCCAACGCCCAGGCTGTGGTGGATTCCTATGCCAATATCGGGGTCGTCCAGGTGTCCGGCTATCTGAATATGAGAAAAAAGCCGGAATCCGGTTCCCAGGTGGTGGGAAAGCTCATGGACGGCAGCGCCTGTGAGGTCCAGGAGACCCTGGACGGCTGGTATCACGTCAATTCCGGCGGGATCGACGGCTATGTGAGCTCTGAGTATGTGATCACCGGCGATGCTGCAAAGGAAAAGGCCCTGTCCATGGTCACAGACCGGGCGGTGGTCACCACCGACAATCTGAATATCCGGGAGCAGCCCTCCACTGACTCCAATATCGTGGGCCAGTGCTTAGAGGGAGAGCGGTATGAGATCCTGGGAGAGGAGGACGGCTGGTACCAGATCGACGGCGGCTATATCTCCTCTGAATTTGCGGAAAAGCGTTTTTCCTTAAATGAGGCAAGAAAGCTGGATGTCCGCGCCATGGTCCTTAATTATTATGACAATCCCGGCGTGTCCAATGTGACCAATTACCTGAACATCCGCCAGGGAGCCGGAAAGGACGAGAAGGTGATCGGAAAGCTCCCCAGCTATGCCGGCTGCGAGATCCTGGAGGATACGGGGAACGGCTGGTATAAGATCCGTTCCGGCAACATCACCGGTTATGTGAGCAGTGAGTTCATTCTCACCGGAGATGCGGCCCGCCAGGCGGCCATGGAGCACGCGGAGCTCATGGCCATTGTCAGCACCGACCGGCTGAACGCCCGGACGGAGCCCAGCACCGATGCGAAGATCTGGACCCAGATCTCCAACAATGAGAGATACCATGTGGCCGAGCAGTTAGACGGCTGGGTAAAGATCGAGTTCGACGAAGGCGGAGAAGGCGACGGGGCCGATGAGGTATCTGCGGCCTACGTTTCCACCGATTATGTGGATGTGCGGTATGCCCTGGCAGAGGCCATTAAATTCTCTCCGGCAGAGGAGAGCGCCTCCCTCAGAAGCCAGATCGTAAACTACGCCATGCAGTTTTTGGGAAATCCCTACGTCTGGGGCGGGACAAGCCTCACCCGGGGAGCCGACTGCTCCGGCTTTACCATGTCAGTGATGAAGCATTTCGGCATTTCCCTGCCCCACTATTCCGGGGACCAGGCCAAGCGGGGCACCCGGATCAAATCCAGCCAGATGAGGCCTGGAGACCTGATCTTCTATGGCAACAGCCGTGGAAAGATCAACCACGTGGCCATGTACATCGGCAACGGCCAGATCATCCATGCGGCCAGCAGAAGGAGCGGGATCAAGATCTCTTCCTGGAACTACCGGACGCCCTTAAAGATCGTGGACGTCATCGGCGACTGATCCTGAATGCATAGAAAGCTCCTTTTTCACACAGAATAAGAAAAACTGTGTGGGAAAGGAGTTTTTTTTATGGGAAATGATGCCAGCGAAAAAAAGGACCAGGAGGAACGGATCCGGGAAAACGGCCAGGTGACCCTGGGAGGCGGGAGGAAGGGACGGATCCATCTGCTGTCCATTATCGGGGAGATCGAAGGCCATGAAAACCTGTCGGGCAGCACTAAGACCACCAAGTATGAGCATATCCTGCCGGAGCTTGCGAAGGTGGAGGACGATCCGGACATCGACGGGATCCTGATGCTCATCAATACGGTGGGCGGAGACGTGAGCTGCGGACTGGCCCTGGCGGAGATGCTGGCGTCCTTAAGCAAGCCCACGGTCTCCCTGGTCATCGGGGACAGCCATTCCATCGGCGTGCCCCTGGCTGTGGCTTCGGATTATTCGTTTATCGTACCCACGGGCACCATGATGGTCCATCCGGTGCGGATGACCGGAATGGTCATCGGAGCTGCCCAGACGTATGATTATTTTGAAATGATCCAGGACAGGATCCTGAGCTTTGTGTCGGAACACAGCCGTATTTCCTACGACGGCTTAAAGGCGCTGATGCATAATACCAAGATGCTGACCCGGGATCTGGGGACGGTGCTGGTGGGAAAGGATGCGGTGGAAAAGGGACTCATCGACCAGGTGGGCGGGATCCGGGAGGCCCTGGCGAAGCTTTACGGGATGATCGGGGAAACAGGTTCTTCCGGAAGAAAGGGGACCGGGGAAAAGCAGGCATAAAACTGGCAGGAGCCTGCTGCAGGGGAGGGGGCCGGGCCTTCCGCCTGCGGCAAGGCTTTTCCGGCTCCCGGATCCCATCCCCCAGATAGAAGTTGCAATTTCCAGAAACTTTATGTATACTATTTAATGAGGGTTTTTGCCCTGATTTTTAGATAGGGGGCTTTCATTTTGGCTGGAAGTAATACAAAAAAGAAGACAACGGCATCAGGAAAGACAGCCGGGAAGAAAACCGCGGGAACGAAGACGACGGCGGCAAAACGGACAGGGACAAAGAAACAGGAGACGGACAGCAGCTTTTTACAGTCTGAGGCAGTGATCCTGGGGACCTTTGCCGTCTGTGTATTTTTATTTTTGAGCAATTTCCATATCTGCGGCATGCTGGGGGATATGTTCAGCAGCATGCTCCTGGGAGTGTTCGGGAGCATCGGATATGTGGCGCCTGTCCTTTTATTTTTAGGCACTATCTTTTATGCCTCCAATAAGGGAAATATCCGGGCCGTTTATAAGATGCTGGCAGTGGAGGTGCTGCTGATCGTGCTCTGCGGACTGGCGCAGCTTATCTTCGGCGGCGGATACCAGGAAGGCCAGACCTTTAAGGAGATCTATGAAACAGCCGGGGAAAGCGGCATGGGCGGCGGCGTCATCGGCGGCGCGCTGGTGCTGGCGCTCCATAAGACTGTGGGCGCCACCGGTTCTTACATACTGCTTCTGGTGTTCATGATCCTCTGCCTGGTCTGCATCACGGAGAGATCCTTTGTGATGGCGGTTAAAAAAGGAAGCGGAAAGGCTTACCAGTACGCCAGAGAGGATCACGAGCGGAGAAAGGAGATCCGCCAGGAGAAGAAAGAGGAAGAACGGCTTTTGCGGGAGGAGCAGAGGGTCCAGGGAGTCAATCTGCACTCTACGGATCTTTCAGCCGGACGGCCGGAGCGGTTTACGCCGGATATGGCCATGCCGGTGACAGAGGAGGATCTGGCCCGTTTCAGCGCGGACAGAAAGCCGGAGGAAAAAATGGAAACGGCTGTGGAACGGGAGGAGAAAGCCCGTGCGGCGGCCAGAAGAGACCGGGAGGAGCGGAGAGCGGCCCTGGGCATCCCGCCCCAGCCGGAGCCGTCCCCTGTACAGGAGGAAAAGGAAGAGACGCGTCCGGATCCGGCAGATGTATTCCGCGGAAATATCACCATGGCCGGAAAGGAGCCGGAAAAGGAGACAGTTCCCTTTGACGAGGATCTGTCCCTTTCCAGGCCCCGCAGGGACGAGGATGTATTTCTGAGCCGCAGCAGCCGGGACTTTGAAGATATGGACGTATTCCCGGAGGGAGGAAGGCCGTCCATGGAGCAGACGGCGGCACAGGCTGCTTCTGAAGCCATTCCGGAGGCTGAGACGTTCACGGAGTCCTGGGAGGAGCCGGGAGAGACCATGGCAAAACCTGGAAAGACAAAGAATGCTCCGGCAGAGCCGGAGGACGACGGCTACTGGCTGGATGAGGATTATGACGGGAACGGGAACCTCCAGAATGCGGAAAAGGACCAGACCGGAGAGCTGGAGTCCCTGGCAGAGCTGGATACAGAGCCTTATGCGGTGACAGAGGATTACTGGGAGCCTGTATCGGTCCAGCCGCCCCATGACGCCAAAGAAGAGCCGGAGCCTGCGCCTGTTTTCCCGGAAGAAGAGGAGATCCAGGCCGGCCGGGTCCTGTCCGGAGCGGAAACAGAAAATACCGGGGAGATCCCGGTCCTCCAGAAGGCAGAGGAGAAAAAGCAGATCGTCACTGCCGCCGGGAAGGTCATCGAGACCGATGCGGAGGAGATCATCCGCCAGAAGGCGGAAAAGAGGAGGCGGGAGGCGGAGGCAGCAAAGGCTGCCGAAGAGAGGCAGGCTGCCGATGCCGCTGTGCGCCAGGAGATCCAGAAAAAAGAGGAAAAACCCAGAAAGCCCTATGTGGCCCCGCCGCTGGAGCTTTTGAAGAAGGGGCCTGGGGCGGCCTCCGGCCAGTCAGAAAAGGAATTTAAGGAGACGGCCATTAAGTTACAGCAGACGCTTCGGAATTTCGGCGTGGGCGTCACCGTCACCAATATCAGCTGCGGGCCCACTGTGACCCGGTATGAGCTCCATCCGGAGCAGGGAGTGAAGGTCAGCAAGATCCAGTCCCTGGCCGACGATATCAAGCTCAACCTGGCGGCCACCGACATCCGGATCGAGGCTCCCATCCCCGGAAAGGCGGCTGTGGGCATCGAGGTCCCCAATAAGGTCAACAGCATCGTGTATCTGCGGGAGCTTCTGGAGAGCCCGGAGATCAGGCAGCACCCCTCCAGCCTGGCCTTTGCCGTGGGAAAGGACATCGGCGGCCAGCCGGTGGTGGCGGATCTGGCAAAAATGCCCCATCTTCTGATCGCCGGCCAGACCGGCTCCGGTAAGTCTGTGGGCATCAACACCATGATCATGAGCCTGATCTACCGATCCTCGCCGGAGGATGTGAAGCTGATCATGATCGACCCCAAGGTGGTGGAGCTTTCTGTTTATAACGGGATCCCGCACCTTCTGATCCCTGTGGTCACGGACCCCAAAAAGGCTGCGGGAGCCTTAAACTGGGCGGTGGCAGAGATGATGGACCGGTACCAGAAGTTCGCCCAGAGCAATGTAAGAGACTTAAAGGGATATAATGCGAGAGTGAAGAGCCTTATGGAGGCCGGGGATGTGCCTGCGGACCAGATCCCTGCAAAGCTTCCCCAGCTTGTGATCATCATCGATGAGCTGGCAGATCTTATGATGGTGGCGTCCAGCGAGGTGGAGGATTCCATCTGCCGTCTGGCCCAGCTGGCCAGGGCCGCCGGGATCCATCTGGTGATCGCCACCCAGAGGCCGTCAGTCAACGTCATCACCGGCGTCATCAAGGCCAACGTGCCCTCCAGGATCGCTTTTTCAGTGGCTTCCGGCGTGGATTCCAGAACGATCCTGGATATGAACGGAGCCGAAAAGCTTCTGGGCAACGGCGATATGCTGTTCTATCCGTCGGGCTATCCCAAGCCCTTAAGGGTCCAGGGAGCCTTTGTGTCCGACCAGGAGGTCTCCCAGGTGACGGATTATATCAAGGAGCAGAATGAGGATACAGGCTATGACAGATCGGTGGAGCAGAAGATGAACCAGGGCGGAGGAGCCGGAGGTGCTTCCGGCGGCAGTGACCGGGATACCCTGTTCTTTGATGCAGGAAGATTTATCATCGAAAAGGATAAGGCTTCCATCGGCATGCTCCAGCGGATGTTCAAGATCGGCTTCAACCGGGCTGCCAGGATCATGGACCAGCTGGCCGAGGCCGGGGTCGTGGGAGAGGAAGAGGGCACCAAGCCCAGAAAGATCCTCATGTCCATGGAAGAGTTTGACGCCTTCACAGAGGCAGGCTATTAGCCGGAAGGAAGGCGCGGAGATGGATCGGATGCCGGAAACGGCGTGAAGATACAATGAAACAAGAAGAGGAGAGGGACTATGAAAACAGATATCGAAATCGCTCAGGAAACGAAAATGCTGCCCATTAAGGACGTGGCTGCCCAGTACGGGATCTCTGAAGACGATCTGGAGCTCTATGGAAAGTATAAAGCCAAGATCTCCAATGAACTCTGGAATGAGGTCAGGGAAAGACCCGATGGGAAACTGGTGTTAGTGACTGCCATCAACCCGACTCCGGCCGGAGAGGGAAAGACCACCACCAGCATCGGACTGGCCCAGGCCCTCACAAAAGCGGGAAAGAAGACCATGCTGGCCTTAAGAGAGCCGTCCCTGGGACCGTGCTTCGGGATCAAGGGAGGAGCTGCCGGCGGCGGATACGCCCAGGTGGTGCCCATGGAGGATCTGAACCTGCATTTTACCGGTGATTTCCACGCCATTACCACGGCCAACAACCTGTTAGCCGCTCTTCTGGATAACCATATCCAGCAGGGGAACGCCCTGGGCATCGACACCCGGCAGATCCTCTGGAAGCGGTGCCTGGACATGAACGACCGCGCTTTGAGAAATATCGTGATCGGACTGGGAGCCAAGGCCGACGGCGTTGTCCGGGAGGATCATTTCGTGATCACCGTTGCCTCTGAGATCATGGCCATCCTCTGCCTGGCCACAGATATGGACGATCTGAAGGAACGTCTGGGAAGGATCGTTGTGGCATATAATTTTGCAGGAGAGCCGGTGACTGCAAAGGATCTCCATGCGGTGGGCTCCATGGCCGCTCTTTTAAAGGACGCCTTAAAGCCCAACCTGATCCAGACCCTGGAGCACTCGGGAGCCCTGGTCCACGGCGGCCCCTTCGCCAACATCGCCCACGGCTGCAACAGCGTCATGGCCACCAG
>NZ_JAXXBR010000066.1:0-31639 GCF_037242085.1 Alitiscatomonas sp.
CGGGCCGCCGTTACAAATTTACAACGGGAAGAATCTGTGTTATACTGGGCGTATTATGAGTAATTACATTGTATTTGATCTGGAATGGAACCAGAGCGCGGCAGGAAAGGAAACATCCCTGGATCATCTGCCGTTTGAGATTTTTGAGATCGGAGCTGTGAAGCTCAACGAAAAAATGGAGCAGGTATCCCAGTTCCACCGGCTGGTCCGCCCCTGCGTGTACCGGCAGCTGCATTATATCATTTCCGAGGTGACCCATGTTTCCATGGACGAGCTGGACAGGGACGGAAGGCCCTTTAAGGAGGTCATGGAGGAGTTCATGGAGTGGTGCGGGGAGGCGCCGGTCTTCTGTACCTGGGGGAGCATGGATCTGACAGAGCTGCAGAGGAATATGGTATACCATGGCATGGAGATCCCCTTTGCCAGTCCGCTGCTGTTTTACGACGTGCAGAAATTATACAGCCTTACTTTTTCTGACGGAAAGACAAGGGAGGCATTGGATGAAGCTGTGAAGCTTCTGAATATCCGGATGGACGCACCCTTTCACAGGGCTCTGGGCGATGCAGTCTACACAGGAAAGGTCATGGCGTGTCTGGACATGAAAGCGGTGGGGGATTATGTATCTGTGGATTATTACAGGATCCCCCGGTGTCCGGAGGAGGAAATTGTTTTGAATTTTCCGGATTATTCCAAATTTGTATCCAGAGGCTTTGCATCAAAGGAAGAGGCCATGAAGGATAAGAGGGTCACGGACATGGTATGTTATAAATGCCGGCGGATGCTTAGGAAAAAGATCCGCTGGTTTTCCTATGGACAGAGATTCTACCTTTGTCTGGCCGCGTGCCCGGAGCATGGGCTTATGAAGGGGAAGATCCGGATGAAAAAGGCTGAGGATGGTTCGATCTTTGTGGTGAAGACCCAGAAGCTGGTGGGAGAAGAGGGCGCAGAGTTTGTGGCGCGGAAGAAGGAAGAGGCCAGAGTCCGCCGGGCAGAGCGGCTGAAAACAAAAAAACATGGGAAATGATCAATGGGGCGCTTAAAAGGCGCCCCATCTGCGTATTATTTTTTCCACCGGTCCCGGAGGCCCGGCTTTTTTATCTGGCTTTTAGAGCGGAGATGCTCCTCCATGATCTGGTCAAATTCCTTGGTGGAGTAGCCCCATTTCTTCAGCCGTTTTTCACGGCGCTGCTGGCGGAGGATCCGCTCGGCCCGCTCCTTGTGGGCCCGGTAGGTGAGGAATCCGAAGATGGCCGCCCCGATGACGGCGATCACAGCCAGGACAGAGATCCCCTTAATGAGGATGGAAATCACGGGAGAGCGGTCCTTTTTTTCCGGAGCTTTGCTGTCAGCCGTTTCCGGCTTTTCGTCCTTTTCCTGGACGTTGGGCCCGACTTCATCCGCCCTGGAGCTCTCCGGGGTATCGGCCTGCTCCGTCTCTTCAGTTTCCAGCCCGGAATCTGCCCCGGCCGTTCCGCTTATGGCCCCGGTGCTTTCTGCAAGCTCTGCCAGCAGAGATGGATCTGGTGTATAGGCCGGGACATTGACGGCCTCCAGATAGGCATGTCCCACATTTCTGTCTCCATACGTATAATCGATCCGCGCCACGGCAGATGACGGAGCCGCTTCCTCCAGAGTATAGCTTAAGGAAGAAGACACATCAGAAAAATCCCCTTCCGAGGGAAGGGTAACGGCGCTGTTTTTTCCAACAGAAAGCCGTATGGAGCCGCCCAGATGGATCCCGCCGATGGCCAGGTCGTTTTCGATGTCCTGATAGACGCTGTCCTGGCCTGCAACGGACACGGACTTGAAATTCCGGAAACCAAAGTCAAAAAGCGCCTTCGTATCGGAGTAATGAGTCTGATGGCCGTTTAAGACCACAGCGATCAGCTTCAGCCCATCCCGCTCTGCACAGGTCACCAGGGTGTTTCCTGCAAGAGAGGTGTAGCCTGTTTTTCCGCCGATGACCCCGTCATAATAGAGGGAATCATTTTTTTTCAGCATCCGGTGGTGGGCGTAGTAGCGCCAGCCGTCGGGATACTGCTTTAATTTCCCGGCCGGAACGTCGTAATAGGTGGTGGAATCGATCTCTACAAAGGTGGGATTGGAAAAAGCCGCCTGGGAGATCAGGGCCATGTCGTAGGCGCTGGTATAGTGGTTTTCATCATTGAGGCCGCTGGGATTGGCAAAATTTGAGCTGGTACAGCCCAGAGACCGGGCCTTTTCATTCATCAGCTCCGCAAAGGCATCGATGCTGCCGGAGCAGTGCTCCGCCAGAGCGTTTGCCACCTCGTTGGCTGACTGGAGAAGAAGGGCGTAGAGGCATTCCCGGACCGAAAGCTGGTCTCCGGCCCGTGCCCCAAGGATCGAAGCTCCAGGCTCCAGGGTGTTGACGGCCTCATTGGAAAACGTTACAGTCTCGTCCAGATCGCAGTTTTCAAGGATGACAAGAGCTGTCAGGATCTTGGTGATACTGGCGGGATAATAGGCCTCCCGGGAGTTTTTTTCATAGAGGATCGCGCCGGAACCGGCGTCCATAAGGATCCCGCCGTCGGCGGAGATGGATACGTCTGTGGGCCAGTCTGCCGCAGCGAAGGCTGCGGAAACTGGAAAAAGCCCTGTCATAAGGGCTATGCACAGAAAGAAGCAGAGTATTTTTTTCTTATATTTCATAAATAAACAGTCCCCATTTTGTCACTTTAGGGTCATTATATAAGAAATCAAAACACAAGTAAAGGATTAATTTCCCCCTTTTTCCGCGGCTTTCCGCCCCTTGAGCCAAAGGAACAGGCAGGCTCCGAAGAAAATGGTCACGAATATGGCAAAAACAATGGCGATCCGCAGAGCCGTATCCATAAAGAACGCTTCGGGCACGATGTTGATGAGCATATCTGTGTCAGGATCCAGGATCCGAAGGTCGTTGTCAAAAAAGATATGGTGGAAAACAACGAAATACCGGGAAAAGTCTGTGGATATGACGGCGGCCAGTGCCAGGCAGGCGGCGAAAAAAACGCCGGTCCCTGCGCAGAGGGAGCCGGGGACTGCCCGGGCCAGGTATGCGCTCCGGTCCTTACGGCCCCGTTTCCAGAAATATAAAAGAGCGGCAAAGGCCAGGGTAAACATAAGTCCGATCCGTCTGAGCCACAGGCCGCCCAGGAACAGCCCCCGCACGTCCTCCATGTGGGCGGTCTCCCGGGCATTGAAAAACTCCCGGTATTCTCCGCCCATGGTGGTGAACACATGGAGGTCCTCCCGGTTTCCGCGCAGATATGCCATCATCTCATCTGTGACGGATAAAAGGTCGTCCATGGTCATTTCCGGCAGGTCGTCCAGGACCTGGTATTTCTCATACTCCATTTTGTAATAGCCGGGGGTCCAGTAGGCCACTGCCTCCACAGCAGTGATCAGAAATACGATCATGAGCCATAGGGCCGTAAGGATACCGGCGGCGTGGATCCAGGGGGCATGCACGCTGTTTTTCGAGGGTTCTGTGGTTCTTTTCTGAATCATTTTCCTGCACTCCGTTTAATCACTTTTAGTCTGGTAAACTCCTCCCGGTCCTTTTCCTCCAGGGCGTTGGTGATCTCTGTGACCAGGGCCTGATAGGACGGGATAGTGATGTTTTTCAAGGCGTTGGCACGTTTCTGGGTCTTTTTGATGCTTTCTGCCAGCCGGTAGGCTGAGGTCTCCACCGTGGCCAGCCGGGCGGTCAGCTCTTTCACCCGCTCAAAGGCCAGGCAGGCCTCGTCCAGGGAATCGCTGGTGCTGTAAAAGGAATAGGGAGGCCTTTCCTTTTCTCTGGGCGTATATTCCACCAGAGGGATCTCTGTCCCCATGATGCTGCGGGCCTTGACCCGGATGGAATCCTCTGTGGGGATGGAGTCGGCGATCTCCTCCACAAAGCGGACCCCCAGCTCAATATTGGCCTTCTGGAGCGCGCGGTAGGCAGAGGTGAAGGTGGAATCGATCTCCGACTGGATGGAGCGGGCCTGGCCGATGAGTCCGGTCAGCTCCTTTAAGAGAATATTCCTCTTTTTATCCATAAGTCCGTAGCCCTGGACAGCCAGGGCCAGGGAGTTTTTGGCCAGGATCAGATTTCCTTTGGTGGGAAAGGTGTTGGGATTCATATGGTTGCCTCCTTATATGCACAGGGCGGCTGTGGCGCATCTATGCGGGTTTATAATATTGATCCAGGATCTTTGTGTCGATCCGGTCCAGCTCTTCTCTTGGAAGCAGGCCCAGAAGCTCCCATCCAATATTCAGGGTATCGATGACCGTCCGGTTGTCGTGGGGATCCTGGCCGATGAACCGCTTCTCAAAGGCCTTTCCGAATTCCAGATACTTCTTATCCAACGGGGAGAGTTCATCTTCTCCGATAACAGAGGCCAGGGCTCTGGCGTCTCCTACCCTGGCGTAGCAGGAAAAGAGCTGGTTGGCCACGTCCTGATGATCTTCCCGGGTATAGCCTTCACCAATGCCGTCCTTCATCAGTCTGGACAGGGACGGCAGGACGCTGATGGGCGGGTAAATGGACTGGCCGTGAAGGGTCCGGTCCAGAACGATCTGGCCTTCGGTGATATATCCGGTAAGATCCGGGATAGGATGGGTGATATCATCGCCGGGCATGGTTAAGATCGGGATCTGGGTCACGGAGCCGTTTACCCCCGCCACGATGCCCGCCCGCTCATAAAGGGACGCCAGCTCGCTGTACAGATAGCCGGGATAGCCCTTTCGGGACGGGATCTCTCCCTTGGAGGAGGAGACTTCCCGCATGGCTTCCGCATAGGAGGTCATATCCGTCAGGATCACCAGGATGTGCATTCCCTTTTCATAGGCCAGGTATTCGGCCACGGTCAAAGCCACCTTGGGAGTGATGAGCCGCTCCACCACCGGATCGTTGGCCAGATTGATGAACATGGCCACATGGTCCAGGACGCCGCTTTCCCGGAAGGTCCGTTCAAAATATTCCGCCACATCATATTTTACACCCATGGCGGCAAAAACAACAGCAAATTTTTCATCGGTATCGTCCCCCAGAGACGACTGCATGACGATCTGGGCGGCCAGCTGGTCATGGGGCAGGCCGTTGCCGGAGAAGATCGGCAGTTTCTGGCCCCGGATCAGGGTCGTAAGGCCGTCGATGGCAGAGATCCCGGTGCGGATATAGTTTCTTGGGTATTCTCTGGCCACAGGGTTCAGGGGCTTTCCGTTGACATCCAGCCGTTTTTCGGCAAGGACCGGTCCCAGGCCGTCGATGGGATTTCCGATGCCGTCGAAGGTGCGTCCCAGCATATCCACGGACACTCCGATCTCCATGGGATGGCCAGTGAGCCGGGTGTGGGTATTGCGGAGCGCCATGTTTTCCGTGCTCTCAAAGACCTGGATCACGGCTTTATCCTCATAGACCTCGATGATGCGGCCCAGCTTTTTTTCCTTTCCGTTTACGGTCATTTCCACGATCTCATCATAGGCGGCTCCGGAAACGCCTTCCAGGACCGCCAGGGGGCCGTTTAATGAGCTTAAGCCCAGATATTCGATTGCCATTTTCTTACGCCTCCTTATGCGTTCCGTTCCATGACGGAGTTATAGAAATCGTCGATCTGCTTTTTATAGCCGTCGAACATGTCCGGACGGTCATTGGGTACGTCATACCGGATGGCGATGACGCGTTCAAAGATCTTTTCCTCCTTCAGTACGGACACCGGCATGCCCATGGAGATGAGGGCCCGGCATTTTTCATAAAGATACAGGATGATCTCCATCATTTTAAACTGCTTTTTTAAGGGTACGCAGGTATCGTCCTTGTGGAAGGCGTTCTGCTGCAGAAAGCCCAGCCGGATCACTCTGGCGATCTCTAAGACCAGCTTCTGGTCATCGGGCAGCACATCGGAGCCGATGAGCTTTACGATCTCCATGAGGCTGCTTTCCTGGTTTAAGAGCATCACCAGCCGGTTCCGGTACTCTACGAAGCTTTTGTCCACATTGGTTTCATACCAGCCGGAAAGGTCTGTCAGATATTCGGAATAGCTGGTGAGCCACTGGATGGCCGGGAAATGGCGGGCATAGGCCAGATTTTTGTCCAGGCCCCAGAAACAGCGCACGAACCGCTTGGTGTTCTGGGTCACAGGCTCGGAGAAGTCGCCGCCCTGGGGGGAGACCGCGCCGATGATGGAAACGGAACCCTCGGAACCGTTTAAGTTCTGGACCATGCCGGCCCGCTCATAGAACTGGGACAGGCGGGAGGCCAGATAGGCCGGAAAGCCTTCCTCTGCGGGCATTTCCTCCAGACGGCCGGAAAGCTCCCGCAGAGCTTCGGCCCAACGGGAAGTGGAGTCTGCCATGATGGCTACATGGTAGCCCATATCCCGGTAATACTCTGCCAGGGTAAGGCCCGAATACAGGCTGGCTTCTCTGGCAGCCACAGGCATATTTGAGGTATTGGCGATCAGCGTGGTCCGCTCCATCAAAGGATTTCCGGTCCGGGGATCGTCCAGCTGGGAAAATTCCTCCAGCACCTGGGTCATTTCATTTCCACGTTCACCGCAGCCGATATAGATGATGATGTCCGCGTCGGACCACTTGGCGATCTGGTGCTGCATCATGGTCTTCCCGGTGCCGAAGCCCCCCGGGATGGCGGCGGTGCCTCCCTTGGCCAGGGGGAACAGGGTATCCACGATCCGCTGCCCGGTGATCAGAGGCCTGGAGGCGGGATAGCGGCGGCTTACGGGTCTGGGGACGCGGATCGGCCATTTCTGGGTCATGGAAAGAATGGCCTCTGAGCCATCTTTTTTCTGGATGGTCACCAAAGGCTCCTCGATGGTGTAATCCCCATCTTCGGCCACAGAGAGGACAAATCCCTCCATGTCCGGCGGCACCATGACCTTATGGGTGATGGCCCGGGTCTCCGGCACCTCGGCGATGACGGCGCCGGGATAGAGGCGGTCGCC
Organism: Alitiscatomonas sp.; assembly: GCF_037242085.1. Taxonomy (NCBI): domain Bacteria; kingdom Bacillati; phylum Bacillota; class Clostridia; order Lachnospirales; family Lachnospiraceae; genus Alitiscatomonas; species Alitiscatomonas sp. Next base: position 6,945 of record NZ_JAXXBR010000066.1, read on the forward strand.
TTTTTTTACTGTCATATGGGCGTGCCATTTCTTTTTTGTATCCAGGGAATCCGCGTGGATGCCCCGGTCGATGTAGCAGCCGCTTTCCTTCTGGATGGCGTTTAAGGGCCGTTCGATGCCGTCAAAAATACTGGTCAGGATCCCCGGAGCCAGGGTGGCGGACACGGGAGCCCCTGTACCAGCGACCGGCTCTCCGGGCTTTAAGCCGGTGGTCTCTTCGTATACCTCAATGGTGGTCCGTTCAGAGGTAAGTCCGATGACCTCGCCCACCAGCCTGCCCGTTCCCACATAGACCATTTCATTCATCTGGAATCCGGAATCCCCTTTTAAGTAGATGATGGGACCGTTGATCCCGTAAATGTTTCCCTGAGCTGTCATGATCTGGCGCCTCCTAAAATAAACTGGAAGTTTTCTCCGGCTTCCTTTAATTTCGTTTCAAAAGAATTGTCGATAAGGATGTTTTTTGAGGCGATCACAGCCCGGGTGCCGCCGGAGAAGGGATACTGGCTCACACGGATGTCGCAGCCGGTTTCCATGGATAAGAGGTTCTGCTTTTCCTGGTCCGCAGGATCGATATAGATATGGATCTCCTCGCCCTGGGCAAAATCCCGGGCCTTTCTGATCTGCTCCTTTAAGAGCGTTTCATAAGCCGGGGTCTCCATGAAGCGGGCCAGCCGATCCCTGAGCTCGGAAAAGATCCGGCCCTGGAGCTCCTCCTGTTTCTGGCTGTACGTCCGTTTCAGACCGATCTGATTGATGGCCAGCCGTTTATTGGCTTCCCTTTGTATGGTTTCTGTTTCCGTCTGGATCCTTGCTTCTGCCTGTTTTCTGACATTTTCCTCATGATCCCTAAGGACCGATTCCAGATAGGCCGTATAGTCGGCGGTCATTTTTTCTCCGGCCTCCTGGGCGCTGTGGATGCAGAGCTCTTCAAAATGCTGTAATTTATGTTCAATGGTCACAACAGTCACCTCGATTTTCTAAAGTTTCAGCCCGATGGCCTCGTTGACGTATGCGGTGATGAAATCCGGTCTCCGGCCAGTGCCGTGGCGGTCCGGGATCTCGATCAGAAGGGGCATCTTATGGCCGGTCCGGGTGATCCTGACCAGGTCCGGATATTGCTTCCCCAGAGATTCGGTCAGCAGGAGGATCCCGTTGTCCTTATCAGAGACTGCGTCCTCCAGAGCTTTTTTTACCTGATCCCGGCTGCGGACCAGGATCCCCTCCACGCCTGCCAGCCGCATGCCCGTAAGGGTGTCGGTGTTGTCACTGATGAGATACATTTTCATAGTCTCACCCCGGTTTACAGGCTGCCGATGATCATAAAGGAGATGATCAGCCCGTAAAGGCACACGCCCTCAGCCAGTCCCACGAAGATCAGGGATTTACCAAGGATAGAGGAATCCTCACTGATGGCTCCCAGGGCAGCGGAGGCTGCGGCCGACACGGCAACGCCGCCGCCGATACAGGAAAGACCGGTGGAAAGGGCAGCCGCAATATAGCCCATGCCAGTGGCGTTGGAGGCAGCGGAGGCCGTTTCAGCGGCAAAGGCGTTTCCTGTGAAGAACAGGCAGGATGCGAAGACCATGGTGCCGAAGAAAAGGAATACATTGGCTGCCAGGGCCCGTTTATAGCGTCCTCTGGATCTCTCGCCTGCGGCGAAGGCCCCGAAGGGAACTGCGATGCTTAAGATCAGAGCAATGGTTAAAAGGACTTTTACTGTAAATGTCATGATAAGATCTCCTTTTTAAAAAGTTTGTTTTTTCAGGAATGGTTTAAATTCTCGTCCAGTACCTCGGTAGAAACGGCTGAACAGCTCATAGTATTCCAGCCTCAGCACCTGGATCCCCACCACAAGGCCCTCCATGCCGCAGACGAACAGGTTGCCCAGGACGATGACCGGGATGCTGATATGCCCGGTCTCCGCTCCGGAGAGCATAAGCACCACCTGCATCATGGCAGCGTGGCTCACGGCAAAGGCGCCCACACGGACAAAGGACAGGGTATTGGAAAAGTAGCTTAAAAGCACCTCAAACAGCTCGAAAAAGCCCTCCACGAAGAACATGGCTCCGCCGGAAAGCTCCGGGCCCCGCCTTTCCACCAGGGCGGCCAGGGGCTCCTTTAAAAAGATCAGAAGGAGCGGGACCACGAACATGACTGCCAGAACGGCAGTGGCTGGAAGCGGCCTTCCTGTCATATAAAGGATGATGACGGCAGCCAGGCTCAGGTAAAATATGAATCCCGCCAGGCCGTTGGTGTCGAACCAGGTTTTTTCCGTATCCCGGCATTTGAAGCTTACGGCCATGTTCACGATCATCGTAAGGAGGATCATACCCATGCCCAGGGCAATGGCGGTGACAAATACGGTGTTTAACCGTCCCACAAAGGGGAGAGCGGTCATGGCCTCCGCCGGACGCAGCCAGAGGGCTGGGATCACGTCTTCGAAGCCGAAGACGCTTCCAAAGAGGAAGCCGAAGATGGTGGAGCAGAATCCACAGCAGGAAATGATGGCCGCCAGGTCCAGCTTCTTAAAACGGTAAAGAAGGAAACCGCCGATAAGGAGCAAAAGCCCCTGTCCCACGTCTCCGAACATGAAGCCGAAAAAGAGGGAATAGGTGACGGCGATCAGAAGTGTCGGATCAAATTCATTGTAGGCCGGGAGGCCATACATCTTCACAAACATCTCAAAGGGCCGCAGGAGCGCCGGATTCTTCAGCCGGGTAGGCGGTGTGTTGGTTACATGCTCCCGGCTGTCCTCGATGACGAAGAAGGTGGAGGCATCCTCCTCCAGCTCCTTCTGGAGGGTCCTGGCGTCGGTCTCAGTGGTCCAGCCGCATAAAATATAGAAGGGATGCTCCTTTTTGTCAGTGACGGCCGCGCAGCGGCGCACGTTAAAGTTGGCGTTATAGGAGCCAAGGACCTCCACAGCCTGCAGGAGGGCGGGCTTCTGATCCTCCAGATACGTTTTTTCCCTGGCGTCCAGTTGGGTGATCTGGGACTTTATGTCCTCCAGCTCCTTTTCCAGCCGGCGGATCTCCTCTGTGGGAGTACCCGTATACTGGTCCGGGAGGATGATCCTTTCAAACTGCAGGGATGAAAATGCTGCATCGATCCGCTCTGATACGGGGCCGGGGACAAAATAGATCAGTGTCACATAGTGGTCGGTCTCATGGCATTTATAAAGGATCGTATCCTCAGAGGATTCCGCAAAGGCCTCCAGCTGGGGATAGAGCTCCTTTAAGACTCTTCCGAACCGGTATTTGATGTGACGGAATTTCAAAAGCTCCGGAATACTGAAGTCCAGCTCCCGGTAGAGGTTCACCTGTTCATACAAGGCGTGAGTATCCTTCAGCTTTTGTTTCAGTGCTTCCTTTTCTGCGTCTGCTGCCTCCATGGCTTTTTTTGTCTCCTGGACAAAGGCAATGGCCTCCTCGGCCGTCATGGAAGCAGGCGACGGCGTGCAGACAGCCTTCGTTCCCTCAGAACACAGGGCCGTCAGCTTTTCCGCCGCTTCATATGGCTCCCGGTATGGATTGGTCCCGGGACAGGGAATCAGCTTTGATACGGATTTCAGCTCCGTCAGGGCATTTTCCAGATGGATCTCATACCGGCATAGGACCTGGTTGACCATACGGTCCAGGTCGTCTCTGGGGCCGGAAATGCTGACGAACTTCATTGGTTCGATCATAAAGCCGCTCCTCCTTTCTTTTCCTTCCCTTTTTAGCTTTCGGCCAGACAGGACAGGATCTCATTCCCGTCCAGCTGGTAACGGATGCCCTCGATGGTGGTGATGAGCTTCCGTATTTCTTCTTCCTTGAAATAAAAATAAGTATTTAAGACTGCTGCTGAGTATGGGTTCTTCCGCCCAGAGGTCTGGTAGACAGCGTCCAGCAGTGAGCGGAACAAACGCTTCAGGCGGGGATTTTCCTGGCCGGAGGATGGATCCGGCTGTCCAAAGATCCGGTTCCCGTAGCGGGTGGTCCTTAAGATCCCCAGAAATTCTTCCCTGGAGGCAGCCTGGGCCATGGCTCTGATCTGATCCTTCCTTAATTTATAGTATACCGGGATCAGGAAGTCCTCAATGGCGTGGTCGGAAAGCCGGTAATATTCCTTGGCTCTGGAGAGCCACTCCAGATTTAAAAGGTCGATCTTTTCCCCGATGCACTGGGAGACGGCCTCCAGATCCTTCCGGCCCAGCTGTTTTTTCATATCCTTCCATAAATGGATGAAGTACAGGGAATCCAGGGCGGATTCGTAATCAAAAAGGGCGGTGACGCCCTGGTCCCGGAGCCTGCGGAGCGGTTCATAGTAGAAGGAGCCCCTGAGACCCTCCACAAAGCTGTCCAGGGAGCGGCATTCGGCCAGTCCGGCCAGATCCAGATGGGAGTGCTTCTGGAAAAAATCCTCAAAAATACTCAGATCCAGGTCCGAGGACCGGCTGGAAGCGGCGTCCCGGAGACATTTTTTCAGAATATCGACCTCAAAGTGCATAAAATAAAGATCCAGGAATTTCCGCTGGCTTACGGCGGCGAACCGGTAAAGGCTGGAATAGTCCCGGTAAAGGGAGAGCCATAAAAGCTGCTCGATCCGGCTCCGGTCCAGTTCTCCGTCCCCCGCGGCCTCAAAGGCACAGCTGTAAGAGGGTCGGCTTTTCAGCGTTTCCACCGCCGCGGATACGCTGTCCGAAAAGGCCAGCTGGGAAAAATCTGTGTCTGTAAGAAACCGGCCCTGCATGGCGCGGATCTTGGCCGAAACGGCGCTGTATGTCATAAGATTTCCCATAGACTACACCCCGGTCATTTCCCGGAACAGCCGGTCCACATAGTCTTTGTGGAAGGCGTCATAGTGGCATTCCAGCTGCTGGATGGACTGGGCCGCTTCTTTTTCCTGGGACTGGATGCGGGCGTTGGCGGCGGCATCCGCCTGTTCCCGGAGCTTCCGGATCCTTTCTTCTGTTTCCTGGTCCAGTTCCCTGTCAAACTGTCTGGTCCGTTCCTCATACTGCGCGGTCAGCTCTTTTTTCTTTTCCGTTCCCTCTGCGGCGGCGGCAACGGACCGCTCTTCGATCTGTGAGAGTCTTTCAATGATGGTGTTCATAATTACTGCCTCCTTGGCGGAGCCCCATCGGAACCTCCGCCACATTGAATAATACAACTTGTCTTTTATTCATGACAAATATATAATATTTATATTGTAATAACATTGATGTTATAAACAGACCAGAATGGTCGGTTTACAGGGAGGAAACAGAATGGAATTGCTCCAGTTCCGATATTTTTTAGAGGCGGCCCGGTATGAAAACCTGACCAGGGCGGCGGATGAGCTTCATATTGCCCAGCCTGCCCTGTCCCAGTCTATTATGCGGCTGGAAAATGAACTGGGAGTGAAGCTTTTTGACCGGAGAAATCATCACGTTTATCTTAATGACCAGGGAAAACTTTTAAGGAAGCGGCTGATCCCTTTAATGGAATCCATCGACAGCCTGAAGGACGAGCTGTGGGAATCAGTTTGTTCCTCAGAAAAGACGATCTCATTGAATTTTTTTGCCGCCTCACAGTTTATCACCAACTGTATCATCGCATATAAGGCGGAGCACCCGGATGTGAAGTTCCAGGTATCCCAGCTGGAGACCATGGGCGGCTGCGATATCCACATTGATTCCAGGGCCTCGGTCTACGGTCCTACGGCCATGGGGGAGATCCAGATGCCGGAGGGGGCAGTCCGCCAGGAGATCCTGGAGGAGGAGATCTATCTGGCAGTGCCTGTTAACTCACCGCTGGCAGAGCGGGAGTCGGTGGACCTCAGGCAGCTTCGGGAGGAGGGGTATATCCGGCTGGGAAACGGCTGGCAGCTGCGGCAGATCTGCGATAACTTTTTCCATCAGGCCGGTGTCCGGCCCCAGATGATCTTCGAGAGCAACAGCCCGGAGTCGGTTCGGAACCTGATTGCCGCCGGCCTCGGCATCGGCTTCTGGCCCGAGCGGTCCTGGGACGAACAGCCAGGCCCACAGGTGAAGCTGATCCCCATCCGCTATCCCGTCTGCCGCCGGGACGTGGTGGTGACCATGTACAAGCAGGCACAGGAGAAGCCGGCGGTGGGAGAGTTTGTGGATTATCTGTGCGGGTATTTTAAGAGAGGGCTGAAGGACGAAGATAGATGAAAATACTTTTTCCGTCTTAAGACAGGTTTTCGCAAGATGCCTCCGCAGTCTGTCCAGAAACGGCAGAATGGCTTCCCAGAATGGAGAAAATGTATAGAAAAGACAGCCGCAGAATCATATGGCCCAGGTCCTGCGGCTGTCTCTGTTTGGTTATGTTTAGCTGCCCGGCGGTTTTTCGGATCATTCCCCGGCGGTCAGATACTGCTTCGCCACATAGGCTTCCTGGTCGTTATAGAGGATAACGGCCCAGAAATCGTCGTGATCCCGGATGTACTCCACAGACGCGCCGGGATCCAGCTTTCCGATCCGGTCGGCATCGGTGGACGGCTCCTTCCGGACGTTTAAGGTATCCGTAGTCTTATAGGAGACGGTCTCTGCGGAGGTCTCCTCAGTGGGAGCCTCGGCGGTGGTGGCTTCTGTGGTGGCTGCGGTGGTGGGGATGGAGGCCACGGTCTCATCGGTGGGATCCTTATCCGGCGTCAGCAGCCGGATCACCAGCACCAGGACGACGATCAGCACCACAGGCACAAGAAGCTTTACCATATCCGCAGGATTCAGTCCCAGCCCACCCCTGGAGGGCTGTTTTTTTCTGCTTCCGGCCTGGCGGCTCTGGGTCTGGGAGCGGCGCGGTCTGGGCGCAGCCTTGTCGGCGTCCGTAAAGGAGTAGATCTCCTGGGACAGGACGTGGTAGGCCTGGTTGGCGTTGTAGGCGCTGTTATCCCCTTCCCTGGCGGCCTTGTTGCCGATGGAAAGGATCTGGAGATAGTGCTCGGCTGTGGATTTGCTGATCCACTGGCCGTCGTAAAGCTCATGGATCATATGATCCAGGGAGCTTTCCACGATCCCCGCCTGATCGCATTTTAATTTTACCATATATTCCAGGGTCTGCCGGGCCTTGATCATGGACTGGTTGTATTTTTTCTGGCCCATGAGGCGTTCCGTTTCCTGGACATTTTTTTGTATTTTTTCCCAGATACCGGGATTATCTACTTTTGCCATAGATATTTCCTCCATATTGTCACTCTATAATCCTATTATAAATGAAAAATGAAAAATTTGCATTAACAATTTGTGAACATTCGTGGAAATATTCCAAAAAACGATAACAGCTTTTGAAGCCTCCATTCCAGAGCACACGCTTCTGTTCATGGCCGCTGTTGCAAATACAGGAACAGGATGGTAAAATAGCAGATACAAAAAACAGATGAAAACAGATCAGGAGGACATAAAAATATGAGATTACGCCATATTAAAGGCGCAGAAGAGCAGATCGCAGAAAGCCCCTATGTGATCCAGGATCCCCAGGGCTTAAAGGGAAAATGGCATGAATTTTTTGGAAACCAGAATCCGGTCCGTATCGAGGTGGGTATGGGAAAGGGAAAATTCATCATGGAACTGGCGGAAAAGAATCCGGATGTGAATTACATTGGTATTGAACGGTATTCCAGCGTGCTGTTAAGGGGGCTCCAGAAGCGGTCCCAGCTGGAGCTGTCCAACATTTACTTCATGCGGATCGATGCCCTGGAGCTGGCGGACGTTTTTGATGCCGGAGAGGTGGACCGGATCTATCTGAATTTCTCGGATCCGTGGCCCAAGGACCGTCATGCCAAGAGACGGCTGACCTCTGACCGGTTCCTTCCTATTTACGATCAGATCCTTAAAAAAGACGGCATCATCGAATTTAAAACCGACAACCAGGACCTGTTCCGGTACTCCCTGGAGTCCATTCCGGAGGCCGGATGGACGGTGGACGCCCACACCTTCGATCTTCACAACAGCGAAATGGCGGAGGGGAATGTGATGACCGAGTACGAGACAAAGTTCTGCTCCGAGGGAAAGCCCATCTGCAAGCTGGTGGCGTCCAGAAAAAAATAAGAGTTCTCTTTTTAAAAGGATAGAAGGCGCCGGCCTGCATACAATATTACGAGAAAACAGCCATGGAGCGTTTATGGACATAAAGACCAGGATCCGGAGGAGCCTAGCCAGGGCAACCTGCGATAAGACGGAGCTGGACCGCACAGTGCTGCGGTTTAAAAAGTGTTTTGACGAGGCCAGCGCCGCGCTCTGCGGAAAGGGTAAAAAAACAAAAAAATAAAGATCATAAAGGAGAAATGCATATGGAAAAAATGTTTACAGCCGCTGATTTTGACACAGAGGTACTGGGTTCGGATAAACCTGTTCTTGTGGATTTTTTCGCCACCTGGTGCGGCCCCTGTAAAATGATGGCTCCGGCAGTGGAGAAACTGGCGGAGGAATATGAGGGAAAGGCTGTGATCGGAAAGCTGGATGTGGAGGAGAGCATGGATATCGCCGGCCGCTACGGCGTTATGAACGTTCCCACGCTGATCCTTTTTAAGGATGGCAGGGCTGTGGAGCGGAAGGTGGGCCTTCAGAGCGCCTCTGACCTCAGAAAGTTACTGGATTCGGTTTTATAAGCGCGGGCCGTTCCACTGGTTTTCAGGGCCAGTGGAAGAAGCCGCGGAGGTAGTAATAAGGCAGAAAGAGCCTTCCGGCCTGTCCAAGCCCGGGAAGAAGCCGTTCTGCATCAAAAAATACGGGGCAGAAGACCAGGCTTCCGATGATGAAGAAGGGGATCGCAGCTCCCAGGGCCTCCGGCGTTTTAAGGACGGCTCCCAGGGCCATGGAGAAAATGGAAACGGCAAGGGCGTAAAGGGCCATGGCCGCCGCCTCCGGGAGGATGGCCGCCGCACCGCCGGATGAGATTCCCGGTCCTCCCGAGAGGAGCACCGCAGAAAGTCCGGACAGGGCCGCCAGGGCCACAGGAGCCGCCAGGGCGGCGAAGCGGCAGGGAAGGCGGAGACGGACCGGAAGAGGGATAAAAAGCCCCCTGCGGCTGTCCTCTGCGGCTGTGACTGCGCTGTAAAGTCCGGTGATAAAGAGGAACACAGCCGTCAGCCCCTGGACTGGAAAGAGGCCAGTGGAAGAGGCTGCGGTCCCGGTCTCCCCGGAGCCATTCCCGGTCTGCTCCGGCGCATATGTGTATACATACTCAAAACGGAAGGTACTGCCGTCCTCCATCCGTTCCTTATAAATGTCTCCGGCCTGTCCGGAGGCCTTTTTCCGTTCTGGGGATCCCGCAGCCCCCAGGGCGTCAAAGGCGGCGCCCTGCTCCACGTAATCCTCCAGGATATCCTTGTTCCGGATGGCGGCCAGCTCTGAGAATACCACCTCGGTGGAAAGGGAGGCCGTCACGGTGGAGGGGGCGGAAAAAACGGTGATGGAGCGTTTAAAGCGTCCGCTGTTTATTTTTTGTTCCAGGTTTTCGGGGATCAGATATCCGCACTCTGCCTTCCGGGCGGCCACATGGTCCCGTACCTGCTGTTCATTTTCGCATGGATAAAAAGAGAACAGTCCCGTATCCCGGGCCAGGAGATTCTCCTTTAACCGGTTTCCCAGGCTGGTCGGCTCTGGATCCAGACAGCAGACGGCGATCCGTACCGTACCGTCCTTTCCGTTTTCCATCCTGGATGCGGCGAGGGCGGTCAGAGGAAGGGCGGCCAGAAGGAGCAGAAACGGGATCCGCTTCAGATACCGCTTGCAGCATAAGAAAAACCATAGAATGACTTTTTTCATGGGCGTTTTACCTCAAATGCCAGGCTTATGAAAGTTCCCGCCAGGAAAACTGCCGGGAGCGCCGCAAAGATCCAGGGCTCCCAGTGGGCGGTGACAGCTATTTTTACAGTCTCAATGAAAATATAGGGCGGAAGGAACGGGGCCGCCTTCTGGAAGGCAGAGGGAAGGAACACCAGAGGCAGGATCCCGCCGGAAAAAAAGTGCAGCGCTGTGGCTCCCAGGAACAGGAAAAGTACGCCTCCCATCCGGTTCCCTGCCGCCTGGAAGGCGCATACGGCCAGGGAGGACGCAGAAACGCTTAAGAGCAGAAGCGCTGCGGGAAGCGCGGAGGAAAACGGAATAGCGCCTGTAAGGACGGCTGCGGAGGCGGCAGACAGGAGAAGGACCATGTAGAGAAGGGCCAGCCCCAGGATCCGGGAGAGGATCATGGAAACAGGACCAACGCCGGCCAGGAGGAGCTGTCTGCGCAGCACAGGATCCAGGGGCTGGAGAAAGCCCGAAACAGGGATGGCCGACAGCATAAGGGCCAGGATGAAAAGGCTGATGGCGTAAAAGACCACCGGCTTTACATCCCCCGAGGCGCTCACCGCCGTTTTCCGGAACAGCTCACCGCGGGGGAGGCTGTATTCCAGATACAGGCGGTTCAGATCCCGCTCCAGCTGTGCCCTGGCCTCTGAGCAGTGAAACTGGTCCAGGACCTCGTCCCCGGCGTAGATCCCGGCCTGGGCGGCGCTTAAGGTCTGCGCCCCTGCATCGGCCAGCTCCTTAAAGATCCGGCTTTCCACTCCGGCGTTCTCCGGAAGAAGCACGGGGACCGGTGTGTTGACGCCGCTCATGATGTCCTGGACAAAGCCCTCCGGCACCAGCAGGGCGGCCAGAAGCTCTCCGTTTTCCATCCCTTCCAGACACTCCTCCCGGCTCATGTAGGAAAGATCACAGATACTTTTTACACTTTCCAGAGAGGTGAGCATGGAGGTCACCTGCTTCGCTAAAATGTCGTTTTCAGGAAGAACTACGCCGACGGTGATCCGCCCCGCCGCCTGACCGCCGTACAGGGCCTTGCCTGCCAGAAGGGCAGCCGCACCCATGAAAAACATCAGTACGGCTGCCCCGGCTGCCATCAGAGGGAGGCATTTCAGCGCCCGTTTTAATTCCAGCTTCAGATAAAACAGACGTATCTTCATATTAATATAAGGGGATTCCCAGCCGGTCGGCCACTTCCATGAACCCGTAAGCGCCTTCCATGATCAGGGAATACCAGTCCTCTTCAGTGGCGGCCAGAACGTCCATGGGAGTTCCCTCCAGGGGAGCGATCTCGCCGGAAAGAGGTTTAAAATAGTAATTGCCGCTGAAGATCAGGGAAGAGTCAGCGGTGGAGATCTCCAGGGAGTCGATATCCGCCTGGATGCTCGTTCCCTTTTCCAGCTGGCTTACGATGCCGGAGGCGGAGATCTTAAAGAGCTGGGATCCGTTTTCCACGGCTTCCAGGGAAATATGGTAATCGCCGCTTTCTGTTATGTAGCTGCCGGAATACAGGATGGAAACAGACGGAGCGCTGTCATCGGAGCCGGGCACAAGATCCAGGGAAGCGTCACAGGTGAGCTTTTTATCGTCATAAACGCCCTGCTTTACCAGGTACAGAGCCATGGCATCGTCGCCGCTTCCGATGGTGAGCTGGCCGGTGAGATTCTGGAGCGGGTATGCGCCGCCTTCAAACACAGCTTCAAAGGCCACCTCAGTGGGAACGGTCTGGCTGTCGCCGTCACTGCCTGTGATCCCGCCGTTTATTACAGTGGAGCCCAGGACTGAGGTGAGCACACCGTCCTTATCCAGGTATACGGTCATCTGAATGTCCGTCAGGGACGCGTCCAGGGCCTGGATCATCTGGTCTGCGGCTGCCTTTGCTTCCTCGTAGGCGTCTGCCTGAAGCTCTTCGGCTGTGGCGGGAACAGAGCCGCCCATGAGATCGTTCAGCTTTACGGTCAGCTCCAGCTGGCGCAGGTACTGGTTTTTTAAGGCCTCATCCTGGAGGAAAAAGTCCGAGGAGGTCCGCAAGAAGTCGATCAGCGCCGCCTTGCTGACCAGCACAGAGTAGCCGCGGCATTCCTTTTCCTGTCCATTGACAGTAACGGTGCTTTTATCAGTCTTTTCCACGGTCAGCGCCGCCTTGAAATTTTCCTGGGCCTTGCAGCCCTCTCTGTAACGGTCCATAAGGGCGGGAAGATCCAGCGTGTTTCCTCCCGCAGCGGCATTTTCTTCGGCCAGGGCAGTGACCTCCGTCAGATAAGCGGCTGCCGCGTCGGCAGAGATGCCGTTTTCATCCAGAAGGCGGCTCATGGCAGGGGAATTTTTGATCCGGTCTGCCAGGCCGTCTCCCAGATCCATGGTGAGGACCTTTTCCGACAGCTCCGGGATGGCGGCCATCAGCGTGTGGTCTCCATAATAAAGATCCAGGTTTACCACATCCATGCCATTGTAAACGACTCCCACGTTGGCATCGCTCTTCTTATTTGAAACATCATTCCGGCTGGAAATGCGGAGACCGCCGCCGGTAAGGGCGTTCAGCTCTTCCATGGAGCTGCTGTCCAGGCTTAAGGTCAGCCCTGCTTCTGCATCAGAGGAGACAGAAGCGCTGGAAAACTGGCTGAGTCCGAAAATATCCTCAGCTGGAGATACCTGTTCGTGGGAAAAGGCTGTTTGAAAAGCATCTACCACGGCTTCCTTGGGATCTTTGGCGTTCATCTGAGTGAAGGCAAAGGCCGCCGCCGCTCCTGCGGCTGCCACCACGCCTGCGGCGATCAGAATCTTCATCCCTTTCTTTCCGGGCTTTGGTTCCTCCGGTACAGAGGGGAGAGAACCGGAGGACAGGGCTGTTTCAGAGGCAGGGCTGCCGCCGCCGGAGACGGATCCGGTCTCCTGTGGATCTATCTGGGCAAACTCCAGGGTCAGATCTGCATGGCATACGGGACAAATGGTACTTCCTTCGGGAATTTCTGCTCCACATTTAAAACAAATCATATAGTTCCTCCATTTCTGTTTATTGAAACTGTCGGATCAGCTCTTCGGCTGAGAGACCGTTTCTGGTCTTAGTCAGAACTCCGTCCTTTAAGACATACATACTGGTACACAGGGCCAGCTCCTCCATTTCATGGGAGGTAAGGATCACAGTCCCTCCGTCCGCCGTGTAGGCTTTCAGATAGGCCTGTATATCCCGTTTACATTCCAGGTCCAGGGCGGCTCCCGGTTCGTCCATAATGAGGACAGGGGCGCGGCCTGAAAGGGCGCAGGCGATGCTGAGGCGCTTTTTCATGCCTCCGGACAGGGTATCCACCCGCTTCTTCAGCATGGGGCCGATCCCCAGGACAGAGCTGCAGCCCTCTGTCAGATCCTTCTCCATCTCCTTCCGGCTTCCGCGGTGCCATAAAAGCAGGTTGTCTTTTACCGACAGCTCTCCGATCAGCGGGTTCTCCTGGGGAACATAGGCCGTAAGGTCAGCGGCAGCCCCGGACCTTCCCCGGATCTCGGTCCCATTGATGCGGATGCTCCCGCTGTCTGCACGCAGGGCTCCCGCCAGGATCGACAGAAGCGTGGTCTTTCCGCAGCCATTGGTTCCGACGATTCCCACGCACTGGCCGGGCCCGGCTGAAAAGCTGACGCCGTTTAGGATCCTGTGTTTTCCATAGGACTTACAGATTCCGGAAACCTCCAACATAAGCCGTCCTCCTTCCTGTTTTATGGCCCTTATTTTACCATATGAGAGGGGGGTGATGGAAGCGTTTTGGGAAAACGTAAAAAAGTTTAAAAAAAAAGTAAAAAAAGGTGTTGACTTTTTCGGAACCTTGTCATATAATAATGGACGTGTCAAGGAGATAACACAGAGACACAGAAAAACAAAATACCAAGCGCCTTTAGCTCAGTTGGTAGAGCAGTAGACTCTTAATCTATTTGTCCGGGGTTCGAGCCCCCGAAGGCGCACTGAAAGGTTCCGATTTTGCAGACTTAGGGCTGTGGGGTTGGGACTTTTTTTATTGCTTAATCGCATCTGGAAGTCTTGTGTTGAAGCTGCAAACAGCCGATAAGAAAAAATTCTGAATTGCAAGAATCGGTCTGTCTAAGTGAGGCTCGCTATGCTATACTGGAATTATGGATTACACGCTGCATCAGAGGGGGTAAAAAAGGCTTTTGCCCCAATATTTCATTTATAAGGAGTGTAGGAGATATGAGAGAGCGGATCGAAGATTTTTTGGACCGGACGGAGCGGGTACAGCTACTGGCTGCGCCTACGCCGCTTCACGCACTTTCTGGTTTTTCGGAATATAAAGATGTACAGGCTTATATAAAAAGAGACGATATGACCGGGCTTGGACCGGGAGGGAATAAGGTCCGGAGCCTGGAATATATCCTTGGGGAGGCGGTTTCCATAGGATGCAAAAAAATCCTGGCGGCGGGGCCTGTGCAATCGAATCTCTGTACGCTGACGGCGGCGGCCTGTGCCAGGCTGGGGCTGGAGTGTGAGCTGGTGCATAATGGAGAGGAGCCGGAGAAAAAAGAGGGAAATCTTCTGCTTAACGGGCTTCTTGGAACGGTTTCCCATTTTTTAGGGAGCTGTGATTCCAGTGAAAGGAATGCATATACAGAGGAATTGGCAGCTTCCTATGAAAAGGCTGGGATTCCTTCGTATGTGGTGCGAAACGGGGCGACGACTGGACGTGGAGCACTGGGCTATACTGCCGCTGTACGTGAAATGAAGCGGCAATGTGAGGAAATGCAGATCCATAACATGACGATCTTTGCTCCTGGAGGAAACGGAGGCGTAGCCGCCGGTCTGATCTATGGGAATGAAATGCTCGGCAGGCCGTTCCGCATCGTGATTATAAGTGTGGAGGATGACCGGGATACCCTGATCCGGCACATTGAGAAAACCATACATGAGACAGAGAAAATTACAGGGCTTACAATGGAGGCAGCTGTGGAGGAGACCGCTGAGATATCTGATCTGTACAGAGGAGCCGGATGGGGCATGGATACCAGGGAAAGCAAGGAGGAGATCCTGCGCTTTTCAAGGCAGGAGGGCATTTTTATTGAAAATATTTATAACAGTAAGGTTGTTGTTGGAATGAAGGACTGGATCAGAAAAGGGAAGGCAAAGGGAGCCGTGTGCTATCTTCATACCGGGGGCTTTGGCTCCTTGTTTGCACAGTATTAGAAATATTCAGATATCAGAGCAAAGCCCCCGGCGGGTAAGGTCCTACGGCTCCATCTTTCCAATGGAGAAGCCGCGGCCTCTGGCCTCGTTGACACGGGCAATGGTCATAAAGGCCTTGGGATCGATCTCTGTGACCAGATCGCTGAGCTCGTTTAACTCCCTGGAGGTGAGGATGGTCATGACCTCGCAGGATTCCTCTCCCGTATAGCCTCCGGCGATGTGATACAGGGTGACGCCGCGGTTGATCTGGGTCTTGATGGCATCGGTGATCTTCTGGTATTCCTTGCTGATGATCCGTACCTGCATCCGGCTCTTTCCCATGGTGGAGGCCTTATCGGCGATCATGGAATACAGGATGATGAGGATGATGCTGTACAGGGCCTTTTCCAGCTGGGAATAAGGGATCTGGAAAAGGAGGATCACGATATCAAAGCCGTACATGGACACAGACAGGGGGATCCCCAGCTTCTTTTTAAGAAGGAGCACAGGAACGTCATTTCCTCCGGTGGAGGAGCCTGCCCGGATCACCAGGCCGATGCCCGCTCCGATCAGAAGGCCGCCTAAGACTGTGGCCAGCATGGGATCCGCAGTGAGCGGCTCAGTGACCACAAGCTGGATCTGGCTTAAAAGGAACGGGAACAGAAAGCTGCTGATCAGCGTCGTGACCGCAAAATGTTTTCCCAGGGTGAGTGCGCCCACCACGAACATAATGGCGTTGTAGCCGCCCAGGAACACGGCCACAGGAATGTGGAAATAGTGGGCGGCCAGAAGTCCCAGACCGGTGGCCCCGCCGCTCATCAGCTCCTCCGGGATCACGAAGGCGCCTACACCGATGGACATGAGGACGTTTCCGGCCAGCACCAGAAGCAGTTCCATGACCCGTTTCTTCATTTTTTCATTTGTCATATTCTTTCTCCCTTCAAATTGGCAAAGCAAAAAAGAAAGCAGGCTCTTCAAAGCCCGCTGCGTCTGTTGATTCCGTTTTCCTTTGCATTACCATAGCTCTACCCCATTTGTTTTCTAAAGCTGTCCTTTTATTATATCATCATTTGTGTGGGCTGCATAGGGGAAAATAGAGAAAATCTATAAGTGAATGTCAACTTGATAGATTTTTCAAAGTTGACAAACAGGTATGGCGTTGATATAGTGTCTGTGGTTCAATAACCAGAAAATATATACAAAACGTACAATTTTGGGGAGGAAGACATGAAGAAAAAGGTAGCAGTTCTGCTTGCCATGGCCATGGCAGCGGGCGTTCTGTCCGGCTGCGGCGGCAGCGGAGGAAAAGAAACAACAGCGGCAGCCACAGAAGCGGCTGATGCAAAGGAGACAACAGCGGCAGAGAAAGAGACCGCGAAAGAAACAGAAAAGGCAGACGAGGGAGAAAGGAAGCAGGCTTTAAGCGTATCCCTGGATGCAGAGCCGGATTCTCTGGATCTGGCAAAGGTTTCGGATATGTATTCTACCACCGTGGTATCCCAGATGATCGAGGGCCTTACAGCCATCCGTGTGGATGAAAACGGCGCTGAGACCGTAGAACCTGGAATGGCGGAGTCCTGGGAGTCCAGTGAGGACCAGATGACCTGGACCTTCCACTTAAGAGACGCTAAATGGGAAGACGGCGTGGATGTAAAGGCCGGGGATTTTGAGTACGCCATCAAGCGTATCCTGAATCCGGAGACCGCATCCCCGATCTCCGGCAATATCCTGTTCATCAAGAACGCAGAAGAGGCCGTTGCCGGCTCTGTTGGCATTGATGAGGTGGGCGTAAAGGCTCTGGATGACAAGACTCTGGAGATCCAGCTGGCATATCCGGCTCCTTACTTCTTAAGCAGTTGTGCAGGAAGCTCTATGCTGCCCATGAGACAGGACATCGTAGAGGCCAACGGCGACTCCTATGGAACCGAGGCAGATAAGATCGTTGGAAACGGACCGTTCTCCTTAAAGGAGTGGGTGCATAATTCCAAGATCAGCTATGTGAAGAACCCCTCTTACTGGAATGCAGACGCTGTGAAGCTGGAAGAGCTGACCATGAAGATCATCAACGAGGAGACCGCAAGGATCGGTGAGTTCGAGAACGGCGGCATTGACGTGGTTCCGGTTTCCACTGCCGAGTGGGTGGAGAAGCTGGATCAGAATAAGGATTATGTAAAGAAGGTGGTAAGCCTTCCGAGAACGGAGTACCTGTTCTTCAACCAGGAAGTGGAGCTGTTCTCCAACGAGAAGGTAAGGCAGGCATTCTCCATTGCTTTAAACAGAGAGGAGATCGCTTCTGAGGTCTACCAGGGAATGCAGGAGCCGGCATACGGCTGGATCCCCAACTCCATGCAGGTGGACGGCGTGAACTTCAGAGAGATGGCCGGCGAGCCCATCCAGGAGCTGATCGAAGAAAATCCGGATCCAAAGGCGCTTCTCATCGAAGGCTTAAAGGAGCTGGGCATGAGCGAGGATCCGTCCCAGGTGACCGTTCAGTTAATGAGCAGAAACACCTCCCAGGATATTGCAGAATACTTCCAGTATACCTTTAACACGGTTCTGGGCGTAAATGTAGAGATCGATCCCGTTGAGTGGCCGGTATTCCAGGAGAGAAACAGAGGACTGGATTATGAGATGGGCTTCAAGTCCTATGGCGCAGACTTTGACGATCCGTATTCCATGATGCAGCTTTGGATGACCGGCGTTAAGACAGTACCCACAGGCTGGTCCAACGAAGAATATGACAGACTGATGACAGAGGCAAGCCAGTCCCTGGATAAAGAGCTGAGAGCAAAGGATTACAAAGAGGCGGAAGCACTTGTTTTAAGAACAGCGACCATCTGCCCGTACGCATACTCCACAGATATCTCTTACTCCAAGAATTATGTAAAGAATATCATGGAGCCGGTATTCTCCTCCACTCTTTATAAGTACAGCTATATCGAGTAAGAAAAAACAGGCTGCCGCAAAAGGTCCGGAAAGGATCCTGCGGCGGCCTTTTTTTACGCAGGCGGGGAGCGCTCCATGTCTGCAGGAAAGAGGTAAAAAATGGGAAAATATATTTTAAAGCGGATCCTGTATGCAGTGATCGCGCTGTTTGTGGTCTCCACCATTGCCTTTTTTGCGGTCCGCATGATCCCGGGAAACCCCATTGAGGCAATGACGGAGAAGCTGCCCGATGAGATCCGGCAGCAGGTGTTCGAGCAGTACGGTTTTGACAAGCCCATCATGGAACAGTATAAGCTGTTTTTTAAGGAGCTGTTCACAGAAGGAGATCTGGGAGAATCACTGAAATACAGAGGAAGAAAGGTAACGGACACCATCGCCTCCTACGCACCGGTATCGGGGCTTCTGGGAGCCGAGGCCATTGCCATCGGCGTGATCTCCGGTATCATCCTGGGGATCGTTGCAGCCTTAAACCGGGGGAAATGGCTGGACTATCTGGTCATGTTCATCGCAGTGGTCGGGATCGCGGTGCCGAACTTCGTGCTGGCGTCCTGTTTCCAGTATTTTCTGACCATCCGTTTCCATCTCTTCCCCACTACCGGCTGGGAGGGATTTTCCTATACGGTGCTGCCGGCTCTGGCTCTGTCCTTTAACTCTACGGCCAAATACGCCAGATATATGCGGGCCAACTGTCTGGACGTGCTGAACCAGGATTATATCATTACTGCAAAATCCAAGGGAATGTCCAAGTTCCGTCTGATCCGGAAGCATGTGCTGAAAAACTCCATCCTTCCCATCATCACGCTCCTGGGGCCGCAGATCGCCCTGATGTTCGGCGGAGCCTTTGTGATCGAACGGATCTTTGCCATTCCGGGCCTGGGCTCTTATTTCGTTTCTTCCGTTACGGACCGGGACTACACCATGGTCATGGGACAGACGATCTTTATCGCAGCCCTTTATATCCTGTCCGTTCTGATCGTTGATATCCTGTATGGATTCATCGATCCGCGGATCCGTGTATCCCAGAGAGGAGGAAGAGATGGAAATTAAGACGATTGAAGAACTGGGCCGCATACCGGTTGAAAATGATGATTTTGCGGCGGCGTCCGACCAGGGCGAGGGGGACGTGATCCTGCGTCCGTCCTTAAACTACTGGCAGGATGCCTGGAGAAGGCTTAGAAAGAACCCGGTGGCCATCCTTGCCATCGTTATGCTGGCGGCGCTGGCGGTGATGTGCGTGGTGGGGCCTGGAATGACAGGCTATGACTACGACGCTGTCAGCCTTTCAGAGAAAAATGCGCTCCCCTCATC
Organism: Alitiscatomonas sp.; assembly: GCF_037242085.1. NCBI lineage: Bacteria > Bacillati > Bacillota > Clostridia > Lachnospirales > Lachnospiraceae > Alitiscatomonas > Alitiscatomonas sp. Next base: position 26,138 of record NZ_JAXXBR010000066.1, read on the forward strand.
GGAGCACTGGTTTGGAACGGATAAGATGGGGAGGGATCTGTTTACCCGTGTATGGATCGGCGGACGGATTTCCATGATCCTGGGAATCGCAGGAGCTGCCATCGACATGCTCATCGGTGTGGTGTACGGCGGCGTAGCGGCGTATTTTGGAGGAAAGACCGACGCCATCATGATGCGGATCGTGGAGATCCTGGCCAGTATCCCCTATCTTCTCCTGGTGGTGCTGGTGTCCCTGATCGTAGGAAAGGGAGTCGGAAGCCTTCTGATCGCCATGTGTCTTACTGGCTGGTGCCATATGGCAAGGCTGGTCCGGGGACAGGTGCTCCAGCTGAAGGACCAGGAATATCTTCTGGCCGCAAAGGCCCTGGGAACACCCTGGTATAAGGTGATCTTCCGCCATCTGATCCCCAATACCCTGGGTGTGGTCATCGTGGCCGTGACCTTCGACGTGCCTTCCTTTATTTTCGGTGAGGCGTTCTTATCGTATATCGGTCTGGGCGTACAGGCTCCCATGACCAGCTGGGGCTCCCTGGCCTCCAATGCCCAGCAGACCATGGCTTTTTACCCGTACCAGCTGTTTTTTCCAGCATTTTTTATCGCGCTGACCATGCTGAGCTTCCAGCTTCTGGGAGACGGCCTGCGGGATGCGCTGGATCCGAAGCTGAGACAGTAATGATACAAGGGAAAAAGGGTGAACAAAATGAAGGAACAGAAAACAAATTTTGATACAGAGACAGCCAGGGACGATTCAGATGTGATCCTGGATGTGCGGAATCTGGACGTATACTTAAATACATATTCCGGCCGGATCCATGCCGTAAGGGATGTGAGCTTTACGCTGAAAAAGGGAGAGACCCTGGTGGTGGTCGGAGAATCCGGCTGCGGAAAATCCATGACGGCCCGGGCCATCATGCAGCTTCTGCCGGAAAAGATCTCAGAGGTGGGAGAACGGTCCCAGATCCTGTTTAATGGCACGGATATTTTGAAAATGCCGGAAAAGAAGAAAGAAACCGAATTAAGGGGAAAATATATCTCCATGATCTTCCAGGATCCCACCACATTTTTAAATCCCACCATGACCGTGGGAGAGCAGATTGCAGAGAGCCTTCTGCTCCACAGTAAGATGAAGAAGAAGGAAGCTATGGAACAGGCCCTTTCCCTTCTTAAGATGGTAAAGATCACCAATCCCGAAAAGCGGATCCGCCAGTATCCCCATGAGCTGTCCGGCGGAATGCGTCAGAGGGTCATGATCGCCATGGCCCTGGCGTGCGAGCCGAAGATCCTGATCGCTGACGAGCCCACCACGGCTCTGGATGTGACTACCCAGGCAGATATCATGGAGCTGATCCGGGAGCTGCAGGAAAAGATGGGAACATCGGTGATCCTGGTGACCCATGACCTGGGCATCGCCGCAGAGGTAGGAGACCGGATCCAGGTCATGTATGCGGGGGAGATCATTGAGACGGGGACCAAGAGTGAGATCTTTAAAAAGGCGGTCCATCCATATACCTGGGCGCTGATGAAATCGGTTCCATCGGCCCAGAGCCAGACCGAGGAAAAACTGTATTCCTTAAAGGGAACGCCGCCGGATCTGATCGCGCCGCCCAAGGCATGTGCCTTTGCCCCCAGATGTGAGTACTGTATGGGGATCTGCCGCCGGATGCACCCGGTCATGGCCGCTGAATCCGAAAGCCATAGCGCCGGCTGCTGGCTGATGCATCCGGACGCTCCGAAGCCGGAACGGCTGGGGAAGGGAGGAACCATATAATGGAAGAAAAGCAGGTATTGGTAAGGATCGAGGATCTGTGTAAATATTTCAGACTCAGCTCCAAGGAAGAGCTGAAGGCCGTGGATCATGTGTCCTTTGATATTTTCCGCAATGAGACCGTGGGCATCGTGGGAGAATCGGGATGCGGAAAAACGACTCTGGGCCGGACGGTGCTGGGGCTGTATCCGGCCACGTCGGGCCGGGTCCTGTTTGACGGGATGGACGTCCACAGCGCCGGGAAACGGGAAATGCGCGAATTTAAAAAGCGCGCCCAGATCATGCTCCAGGATCCCTATGCATCCTTAAATCCCAGAATGACCGTTCGGGATATCATTGCTGAGGGGCTGGAGACACGGGGGAATTTTTCTAAAGCAGAAAAGGATGAAAGGGTCTGCGAGCTTCTTTCCCTGGTGGGCTTAAGACCGGAGTACCGTTCCCGGTATCCCCATGAATTTTCCGGCGGCCAGCGTCAGAGGATCGGAATTGCCAGGACTCTGGCTGTGGAGCCGGAGTTCATCGTCTGTGACGAGCCGATCTCTGCCCTGGACGTGTCCATCCAGGCCCAGATCGTCAACCTGTTTGGCGAGCTGAAGGAAAAGCTGGGTCTGACCTATCTTTTTATTGCCCATGACCTGTCCATGGTCCGCCATATTTCTGACCGGGTGGGCGTCATGTATCTGGGAATGATGGCGGAGATGGCAGACAGCCGGGAGCTGTATGAGAATCCGCGCCATCCCTATACAAAGGCCCTGCTTTCTGCGATCCCCAGTACGGATCCAGACCAGCCCATGAGCGGCAGACGGATCCGGATGGAGGGAGAAGTGGGAAGCCCTGTGAATCCTCCGGCCGGATGCCGGTTTGCCAGCCGCTGTCCGTGGGCCACTGACCGGTGCCGGAAGGAAATGCCCATGCTGCGCCAGGTCGCCCCAGGACATTTCTGCGCCTGCCATCTGGAAGAGAGCCAGGGAACGTGATATAATCAAAGAAAAAAGGAGTATGCCATGAACATTTCAGAAGTCATTAAAAACAGGACGTCCTTAAGGGTATATGACGACCGGATGGTCGAGGATCAGGATCTGGAGAAGATCCTGGAGGCGGCGTCCCTGGCTCCTACTGCCGGGAACCAGCAGTTATATTCGATCATCGTGATCAAAAGCCAGGAGACCAAGGATAAATTATCCGAAAGCTGTGATCACCAGCCATTTATCGCCAAGGCGCCGGTCCTTCTCCTGTTTGTTTCCGATCAGAAAAAATGGTTTGATTATTACAGGCTGGAGGGCTGTAAGCAGTTTTCTGAGCGGGAGCCCGGGCTTTTCTGGGAAGCTCCCAATGAATCGGATCTGATGCTCTCCATTGAGGATACCATGATCGCGGCACAGAATGCGGTGCTCATGGCTGAGTCCCTGGGGATCGGATCCTGCTATATCGGGGATATTCTGGAAAATTACGAGTTCCATAAGGAACTGTTGGATCTGCCGGACTATGTGGTGCCCATCTCCCTGGTATGCCTGGGATATTATAAGGAAGGCCATAAGCGGGTCCACAGAAAACGGTTCGACCAGAAATATGTGGTATTTGAGGAAAAATATAGAGAACTTTCCGATGAAGAGCTGAAGGAAATGTTTGCAGAAAGGGCTGCCGGCTTCGTAAAGACTCCGACCAGCTCTGCGGAAAACTTTGCCCAGGCCTTTTACCGGAGAAAAACGGGGGCGGCCTTCTCCAAGGAGATGAAGCGGTCGGTACGCGCCATGCTGGCTGATTACACAAAGGAGTCCTGCTAGGGAAAAATAGCGGGATTCCGGCGTCTTTCCTTGATTTCCCGTCCGGGGATGTGGTATCATGTCTGTGCATAGATGTGATACCACATGTTTTATGATAAAAGCGCTTTGCGGGGACTGCCATGGAACATCGGCGGAGCCTGTCCCAGACGGAAGTGTATGTAAACGGACGAAAAAGAAAGGATCTCCTGACAGTGGATAAGTACGGAATCTTTAACGAGGTACTGGTGCGCCTGTTCCGCGACATTATGGACATAGAGGAAAAGGCCATCATTACGCCGGAATTCAAGGATATCACCAATAACGACATGCATGTGATCGAGGCCATCGGCACCGGTGCGCCCAAAAATATGTCCTCCATCGCCAGAGAACTGTCGGTGACCGTGGGCACTCTGACCATCGCCATGAACAGCCTGGTGAAAAAGGGATATGTGGTCCGGGAACGGGGCCAGGAGGACCGGAGGGTGGTCTATATTTCCTTGTCTGACCGGGGACGGAAGGCCTTTGAGCATCATGCACAGTTCCACCGGGAGATGATCGAAGGGGTGACCGGGGATCTGAGCGAGGAGGAGATGCAGGTCCTGGTGAAGGCCCTTTCCCGGCTGGATAGCTGGTTCAGGGAAAAAGAGCTGCAAAATCAGTAAATATATTGAAATATAACGATTGAAAAAAGCTCCCGGATATCGTATAGTAGAATCCAAGTGACTTTTCAGAGGGCCGGAAAGGCCCTGGCCCGGCGGTGTCGGGCGATGGAGGGGTGCAAAGAAATAGTAAGGGGGCTTTTTTATATGAAGGGAAATGTAATCGTCGGCCAGTCTGGCGGTCCGACTTCAGCCATCAACTCCAGTCTTGCGGGAGTATACAGAACAGCCATCGATCGGGGAGCAAAAAAGGTATACGGAATGCGTCACGGGATCCAGGGGCTTCTGGAGGAAAAGTATATCGACCTGTCCGAGCATATCCGCAACGAGCTGGACGAGGAGCTTTTAAAGAGAACGCCGGCGGCGTACCTGGGTTCCTGCCGTTATAAATTACCGGAGATCCATGAAAATCCGGAAATCTTTGAAAAGATCTTCGGGATCCTGGACAAGCTGGAGATCGAGTGCTTTATTTACATCGGCGGCAACGACTCTATGGACACCATCAAAAAGCTTTCTGATTATGCCATTGTGAAGGGATACTCCACAAAGTTCATCGGCGTTCCCAAGACCATTGACAACGATCTGGCGCTGACCGACCACACACCGGGATACGGAAGTGCTGCCAAATACATCGGAACCTCCACAAAGGAGATCATCCGTGACAGCAATGCTCTGGAATATGGCAAGGGACTTGTAACTGTCATTGAGATCATGGGACGGAATGCCGGATGGCTCACAGGCGCAGCCGCTCTTTCCAAGGGCGAGGACTGTGAGGGACCGGATCTGATCTACCTGCCGGAGCTGGCCTTTGACGTGGAGAAGTTTGTGGAGAAGGTAAGAAGTCTGCTGGAGAAAAAGCAGTCCGTTGTGGTTGCTGTTTCTGAGGGGATCCGTCTGGCAGACGGCCGCTATGTGTGCGAGCTGACCGACGGCGTGGATTATGTGGACGCCTTTGGCCACAAACAGTTAAGCGGTACTGCCAACTATCTGGCCTGCCGGATCGCCAACGAGCTGGGCTGCAAGGCAAGGGGCATCGAGCTTTCCACGCTTCAGCGTGCCGCTTCCCATCTGGTTTCCAGGATTGACATTATTGAGGCCTACCAGGTAGGCGGAGCTGCCGTGAAGGCAGCCGACGAGGGCGATAGTGGAGAAATGGTGATCCTGGAGCGTCTTTCCGATGATCCGTACCAGTGCACCACCAGCCTGAGGAACGTCCACAAGGTTTCCAACGTGGAAAAGGTCGTTCCCAGAAAGTGGATCAACAAGGACGGCGACTATGTGACAGAGGAATTCTTAAACTATGTGAAGCCGCTGA